>CALKUU010000028.1 GCA_937996665.1 uncultured Xenococcaceae cyanobacterium
AATTTCGGTAGCAATGTAATTGAGGGCAACTGGTCTTTGCTTGACCATCCATTGAGCTAAGATCAGAGACTTTCTACCGCCATAAATGACAATTCCTGGGACTTTAACTTGAGGCTCAAGCTTTGAGTTTAGATCAGCTAATGACAGAGATACATCCCGAAAAGGCAAAGGACGATCTTCGCTAAAGTCTATAAGCTCTCCTGCTTCAATACTGACAAAGTTCCAATTTTCTCCCCAAATAGCTTCAGGCAAATTTTGAGGTACTGGTTTTTCTAAGCCCAATTTAGATTTGGTAGAAGAGACCCCATTATTACCATTGGGAAAATAACTACTTACTATTGATTTGAGTTGAGGAGTTCTCCGAGTCGTTTCTAAAGGAATTTGGAGTGCTTCTGTGGCAATACCAAATAGTCCTGTGATTTGTGGTCTAAAGATCTGTAGTTTATCGGGAGTGACTTTCTGAGTAGCTTGTCTTAGCTGTTCGGTTAGCCAAGTTCCATTGACATCGGTTTGAGGTGATTGGGCTTGATAAACTATGTTTTCTTGGCGATCGCAAATGATTAACAGCCATTGCTTGTTAGGCTCCGATTCACCAGAAAGCTTAATCAAATCACCTTGCCAAATAACCATATGCGAACCTTGAATAATGCAACTTCTCAATATACTAGAGCTTTTTATATCTTTACACAGTCTGAATCAGACTTGTAATTAACTATTTTGCAGAAGATTGTGGGCGATTTCCTGCACTTGAGGGTAATTTAATTTTCCTTTGAAATTCCTTGGTAAAGAAGAGACAGACAACCAATGCTTGGGCTGCTTATATTTACTAAGTCGATGTTGTAATTGCTGCTGAATAGATGCTAGTTCAGTACTATCGTTTATGGGCACATAGATCGCAGTTACAGCTTGTCCCCATTTTTGGTCTGCAATTCCCAACACACAAACATCTTTAACTAATTTGGTAGCTAAAATTGCTGACTCTATCTCTTGAGGATAAATATTCTCTCCTCCTGAAATAATCTTGTGACTATTTCTGCCAACTAGATAGAGATAGCCTAAATTATCTAGAAAACCTAAATCATCAGTCAAGAATGGTGTTGATCTAGGTAAAAAGTCAGGATAGTAGCCTTGATAAAGTGATTCTCCTTGAATTTGGATAGTGCCAACTTGATTATCAAAGTTATGCTGGTTGTCTTCTGTAATAATCGTTACTTGAGCATGAGCTAAAATTTTGCCATTGCTATTATTGCCCGCTACAAAATCTTGAGGGAGTAAATAACTAACCCCAGCAGCAGTTTCAGTCATCCCATAAGTGAGAGAAATTGGTAGCTGTTTATTTCTAGCTGCGGTCAGTAGCGATCGCCATGCAGGCGCACCACCAAGTAAAATTGTCTGAAAACCTTGCAGCCAATCACAATCATAATCGAGCAAAAATTTGAGCTGAGTTGGCACTAAAGATAAATAGTAAGAATGATAATTTACTTGAGTTTTAATTCCCTGTTTGAGATTGCGGTAAGGAACTATCGCTAATTTGCCATTGGTAATAAGCGATCGCCATAGCTGCATTAAACCACTGACATGATAGAGCGGTAGAGTGCAGTAAGAATTAATAGTTGGCGTTGAAAAATAATTAGCAAAACTATTAGCTGAAGTGGCTAAAGAGCTTGCAGTATGAATAGCAAAGCGAATTTTACCTGAAGATCCACCAGTGGGAATACCAATTAGAGAATTCGACGGCACTTGAGCAAACTGATTAGTTTGCTCAAGTGCTTTTTTGGCAATTACTTGGAGAGATTTAGCCACTATCAAATTAGGCTGAATGAGTTGAATTACAAATTTTAATTCCGAATTTTGCCAATGAGGATTACCGACAAAAACAGGAAACTCTAGAGCGATCGCTGCTAACAAGCCAGCTATGAATCTAATTGGGTCAGTGTCCAAAATTAAGATAGTCGGCGTACAATCATATTTATCTCTAAAATTGGTGAAAATAGCAATCAGTTCTTGAGTTAAGTTCAGTAATTCTGAATTGTCATAGTTTACTAACCATTGATTAGCAGTTTGTGACTCTAAGATTTTTAAAATTGGTAGTTTTGCTAGTTTCACGAACTTAAATATTATTCCCAAGTTATCTAAACAGTTATCTGAACTAAAACTAGATTGATGAACTAAAAAAGATCAATGTTTTCAAATTCTCTAGATCGTATTTTAAAACGGTTAGTTAACCAACCAGAATGGGATCAATATCGTGCTTATCTGCAAATTAATCAATATTGGCAACAAGTAGTTAACAAAAAAGCTAGCGAAAATACGCGACCTCTCGGTTTAGAAAGAGGTATTTTGCAAGTAGCAACTTCCAGTGCAGTATGGGCACAAGAAATGACTCTCCAAAGGTATTCTCTAGTAAAAAAGCTCAACAAAAGATTTGAATTTACTCTCAAAGATATTCGTTTTTCACCTGCCCGTTGGCAACAAGTTCAACAGCGATCGCTTAAGCACCAAACACTATCAGAATTTCCTCTCCAAGAAATCAATCTCCAAAAACTGATCGTCCAAAAACAAAAAGAACAAGAGCAGCAAGAAGAAGCAACGCCACCCAACCTTCAGTCTACGATGAGCAATTGGCTCAAGACTGTGCAAAAAAGTGCCCAAGATTTAACTGCTTGTCCTCAATGTCAAACTTTGACTCCACCAGACGAATTAGCAAGATGGCAGGTTTGTCGTTATTGCATAGCTCAAAAATGGCACTCAGAATATCGACCAACTCAAAGAGATCTGGAAAAAAAGCCAGAAAACAAAGAGTAAAACTAAACTTTTATAAGCTAATTGAGCCGATTATTCTTGCTTACAAGATTTTTGGCAGATAACCAAATAATCACTTCCCTCATCAAAGAAAAGCTCCTAAGACATCTCTAGCATTCTGCGGATTGGTTTAAGTGCTGCGACTCTGATATCTTCTGCCATAGTAATTTCTGGAGTTTTATTTTTCATGGCTAAATACAACTTCTCTAAAGTATTTAAGCGCATGTAAGGACATTCATTACAGGCACAATTATTCATAGCTGGAGCAGGAATAAATTCCTTATCGGGTGCTGCCTTTTTCATTTGGTGAATAATGCCTGGCTCAGTAGCAACAATAAATTGATTGCGATCGCTCTGCTGACAATATTTAAGTAGCGCAGTTGTCGAACCAATAAAATTCGCATGACGCAATACATTCGGCTCACATTCAGGATGAGCAATAATTTCAGCATCAGGATTAGTGACTTGCAGCTCAACCATTTTTTGCTCAGAAAAAGTCTCATGCACAATACAACTTCCTTGCCATAAAACCAAATCTCTACCAGTCTGCTCAGCTACATATCTACCCAAATTACGATCTGGAGCGAAGATAATTCCTTGATCAGCAGGAACTTGGTTAACCAGCTTGACGGCATTTGAGCTAGTACAAATAATGTCGCTCATTGCCTTAATTTCGGCAGTGCAATTAATGTAAGAAATTACAATATGGTCAGGATGAGCATCTTTAAAGGCTTGAAATTCTTGAGGCGGGCAACTATCAGCCAAAGAACAACCAGCTTCAAGATCGGGAAGTAAAACTAATTTATTAGGGTTGAGAATTTTAGCTGTTTCTGCCATAAAGTGAACCCCAGCAAAAACGATCACCTCTGCATCTGTATCCGCTGCTTGTTGCGATAAACCCAAAGAATCCCCAATATAATCAGCAATATCCTGAATATCTGGCTCTTGATAATAATGAGCCAAAATTACCGCGTTTAATTCTTTTTTGAGATCGTTAATTGCGGCAAAAAGATCTTGAGGTAGCTGAGTTTGGATAGGCTTAGCAGTTGCAAACATAGAGAGAAATATTTTTTGCTAAAAACAGAATGTGCTTTCGGTAACAATTCTAAGTTACTTAAACTATTATCCTATCCTATTTATTTTTACTTGTTAATCAAGAGAGACTGTCTAGAATCCATATAAAATAAGAATCTTGGTTAGATCAAAAGTGATTTTCAAGTCTGGAATAATCTTGATTTCTAGCAGATCGAGCCAAACCAAGTTCATTCAGTCACAAGCAACTATTAATCATCTCTACTATCAAAAAATAATTGCTAGTTTAATTCAAACATCAAATCTTAAGTCTCAGCTTGCTTTTCGGGGGAGTAGCTTTTTTATTCGGTAAGATAACCTGACAGCTATTAAAGTGATGCAGAAAAGTAGACTCATTCATCTATTGTCTCTCGCTCATCCACCTACCAATTAATCGACACTTACCTAGTTTTAATAAATATCTACCTCCATGCAACTTAATCCCATCTTTAACCCCCTTGGTGATGATCGAATTGAAAATCGCTCGATTTGGTTTGGCAATACCACCAACCTGATGCAACTCAACGACGTTCGCTATTCTTGGGCGCTGGGTTTGTATCAGCAAATGCGCGAGAACTTCTGGATTCCCCAAAAACTCGATTTAACTCAAGATGTTACCGATTACTGGAATCTGACAACCGAAGAGCGACATGCTTATGATGGGATCTTGAGTTACCTAACCTTTTTAGATTCGGTACAAACTTGTAATCTACCTCACATCAAAAGCTTTATTACTGCGCCTGAAGTTAGCTTGTGTATTGCTGAGCAAATTTCCCAAGAAGGAATGCACAATCAAAGTTATCAATACATTATTGAGACTGTAATCCCTAGCGATCGCCGAACTGGTGTTTATGAGTTTTGGCGCACAGATAATGTTTTGTCAGAACGCTGTGAATTTATTGCTAGCCTCTACCAAAAGCAAATCGATGACCCCAGTGAAGAAAACTACTTCATCGCGTTGTTGGCTGATTATTTGCTAGAAGGAATGTACTTCTACAACGGCTTTATCTATTTTTATAATCTAGCTTCGCGGATGTTAATGCCTGGTAGTGCTGACATCTTTAAAATGATTAATCGCGATGAATTAAGCCACGTCAGACTTTATCAAAAACTTTTGCCCGAAGCAATGCAAATCTTTCCTCATTCAAAGGAACAGATCTATGAAATGTTTGCTAAAGCAGTTGAACATGAATGTCGTTGGACAAATCATATTGTTGGGGACAATGTTCTCGGGATTACCTCAATTAGTACTGAGCAATATACTAAGTATCTAGCTAATATTCGTCTCAAAGCGATCGGCTTAAAACCTCTTTATCCTGAAGATATTTACCAAAAGAGTCCTTATCGACATTTAGAAAGATTTTCTGATACGAAAAAAGCAGGTCATACTAAAGCAAATTTCTTTGAAGCTGGCGTTACTAGTTATGTTATGTCTTCTGGAATAAGCGGTTGGGATGAACTTTAAATTTACTTAACTAACAGTTGCTTTAAATAGAATGCAGTAGGTAATAGTGTCTTGATTCACATCCCAGTTGTAATCAAAAAACAGCACAATACTTCTCTAAATTCAGCCTCATTAATAAGTATAAATTCCTTAGATAAAGGCAATTTTAAACACTCGAATACCTCATATTTGCTTGAAACCAAATATGTTTAATCGATAATGCAACTGCTATTAAGGTTAAAGATTAGATAAACATTGACAGTCAAACGATGACTTTTTTGAAAAGATCAGTGAAAATATGGAGAGTAGAGGAAAATAATAATTCTTATACTTCCGTAGTTACAACTAAATTAATTTGTCTGCCAAGAGGTCTTGAGGCACCAACATGTTTAAGCTCTTCCAAAATATAGTCGGTAATGATTCTGAGAAAAGTAACGTTCAGAAAAACAAAAGTGATTTGGCAAAGGCACTAGTTTCTTCTAATCCAGAAACAAATGCTCTTAGCCTAAGTAATAATTCTAGTTCTTTGGCTCAAAGAAACGATTCTTCTTGGCAGCAAGGAAGTATTCAAGAGTCGATTCAATTTTATGATCGTGCCATTCGTGAAAATTCTGATCCACAAGAAGCTTATCGAGATTTATGCAGTCATTTTAAGCAACAACAAAGTGTTGCTAATGGATATAAAACTCTAGCTGAGTCTTTACGAAGAAAAGGAAGAAACGAAGAAGCCGCAACTTGTTATCGTCAAGCAATTGTGATTCAAGCAATCATCAATGAAGCTGAAGATAGATATGGCAATTTAGGTGACAATGGTTCCATAATTGATACATCAAACTCTTTTGATCTAATCGATGATGCCTTTTCATTTCGCAGCTCAATTCAAAGTAGTTTAAGCACAAGCTCCCAGAATTTATTACAAATTCAACTGCCTTCAAATTACGTAATCGAAGAATCCTTAGCTCATAACGGTGAGGATTTAAATTGTTTTAGGGCAGCCACAATCGAATGGGAAGCTGCTCAAATTTGTATGCAAAAAGCTCTCGATAGTTATGATCGAGAAGAGTGGGCAGAAGTAGCTAGTGCCTGTGAGCAAGCAACACAAATTGCACCTTCGATGGCAGAAGCTTATAAAATTTGGGGCAACGCTTTACAGCGACTAAACCAGACAGCAGAAGCAATGGAATGCTATCGCAAGGTTGTAGAAATTCAGCCTGACCTAGCCGAGGTTTATTTCGGAATCGCTGAACTATATTCTCAGCAACAGAAATGGCAGCCAGCAAGCGGTTATTACCAAAAAGCAATTATCATCAAGCCTGAATTTGCTAGAGCTTACAATAGTTTGGCTTACGCTTGGGAGCAATCAGGTCATCCAGATAAAGCCAAAATTTGCAAAGATCGAGCTCAAGAAATTGGCGGCAACTTATCTCTATTACCATCACTCAAGAATAATCAACAAAAAAATGTTGAAGAAATCACAAATTTAGCCAATGAAACAGATCCAGACAAAGAAATATTAGTTACTAACTTTCATCATTTAGGGCAACGCTCTGAACAACAACAAAGGTGGCAAGAAGCATCTAGCTATTACCGCAAAGCACTAGAGTTAAATTTAAGTAATCAACAAAAATTAATTCCTGCCAACGTAAGTCATAATCAGCAAAATATTACGAAACTAGTCCATCAAGATAATGAGAGCTTGATAGAAGCTTCAGTTGTCAAAACTACTCCAGAGTCTACTCAGAATAATCTAGTTAATTCAAGCTCAGATGAAGAGAAAAAGGGCAGTCAAAATAGTAATTTTGATCAAGAGATTTTAGAGTACCTACAAGTCACTAAATCCCAGCCAGATTCTATTCTGAACCATCTAGCATTAGGCGACTTATATGTAAAACAAAAAAAATGGCAGTCGGCAATCTCTTCCTATAGCAAAGCGATTCGCATTAATCCTCAAGAGCCAATTGCTCATTTTAAATTAGCTCAAATTTTTGATAAAGTTGGTAACCACACTAGCTATATCGACCACTCATATATTGCTTATTGCTTAAAGCCAGAGTTAGGGTCAGCAGATAATCATTTTGAGTTAGGAAATTCACTCAGCGATTTAGGTCACTTCAACAAGGCAATTGTTTGTCACCAACAAGCAATTAAGCTACAACCTCACTTTATCGAAGCGCATAAGGCTCTAGGAAGCTTATGGATTAAGCTACGCAAATATAATCAGGCTAAAGTGTGCTACAAATCGGCAATCGAGCAAAACCCTCGCAATGTTGATTTTTATATTGCTTTGGGTGATTTGGTTGTGAAGGATAAAAATTGGGAGGTTGCAGTCAACATTTTCCGCAAAGTTCTACAAATTCAACCCAAATGCTCTGAAGCTTCTCAAAAGTTAAATTATTCTCTTTCTCAAAAATTGCAAAGTGATCTAGCTAAGAAATATCAGAAAGTTGGCTGAAATAAATTGAAAATCTAATTGTGATTATCAATTTGTAAAACCTTCCTTCAGCCCATTGTTATGCAATGGGCTGAATTTTTTAGTTAGCAATTTCTATCGGCTGAATTGGATCTGCAATTTCAAAATCAAAGACACGAGAATAAAAATAAAACTCGCTTTCAAGGGCAGTAATAATATTGGGAGCTTGACGAAAACCATGTCCTTCATCAGCAAAAGTAATATAGGCAACGGGTAAACCTTTGTCTTTAATTGCTGATGCCATCATCTCTGCCTGATTAGGAGGAACAACTTTATCTTCTAATCCTTGAAAGAAAATAACTGGACAAGCAAGATTGTCTGTATGGTTAATAGGCGATCGCTCTTGATAAATCTCCTGATCTTGAGGATAAGCTCCGATTAAGCCATCTAAATAACGCGATTCAAACTTGTGAGTATCTTTAGCTAAAATTTCTAGATCACTAACGCCATAGTAGCTAGCGCCTGCTTTGAAAGTATCGTAAAAAGTTAGTGCCGCTAAAGTGGTATAACCCCCTGCACTTCCTCCTGAAATAACTAATCTTTCGCCATCAGCTAGTTGCTGATCTACTAAATACTTAGCCGCATTTATACAGTCTTGAACATCAACAATTCCCCAATTTTTTTGCAATCGGTTACGATACTCACGACCATAACCAATACTGCCACCATAGTTGACATCCAAGTAGCCAAAGCCTCTACTCGTCCAATATTGAATTTTAAAATTAAGATTAACCGAAGCCGCAGCAGTAGGCCCACCATGACTTTTCACCAAAATAGGTGGCAATTCTGAGGAGTCAGCTAAATAATCTTGGTTTTGAGGAGGATAATACCAAGCATGAGCAGTTAAATTATTCTCGGTCGGAAAAGAGATTGCTTGAGGTTGAGAGATATAGCCCGAATCAATGTTTAGTTCTCGAGACTTTTTCAGAATAGTAATTTGCTCAGTAGCTACCCCAAATTTAATCAAGCTCGTCGGTTGAATCGGACTACCAACTATTAAGAGGGCATCTCCATCACTATTAGTCTGAACATCTCCAATATTCGTATAAGGAGTAGCGATCGCCTGAAACTTATGAGCATCAAGATCAATTGTTCCTAAGTGCCAACTACCTTGCTGAGAGTAGGTACAAATAATTTGGCGATCGCTTATAAAATCATAAGTGGATAAACCAAAAACCCAATGAGGATAAGCAAATTCGGCTTCCATTTGATGGCAACAATCGAGATTAGTTTGTTGATCATCAAGGCAATAAATATTCCACCAATCATTGCGATCGCTAGAAAAGTATAAAAGTCCCTCAGGACTCCATTTCGGTTCACAAATTGATTCCGTTTCACTCCCAGCAATTAGCTTAGATTCGTGAATTTTGCCATCATCACCAAAAGTAGCTAGCCAAAGATAAGTACTATCCCAAGGCATATAAGGATGATCCCAACTCAGATAAGCTAACTGATTACCATCTGGACTAATTTTGGGTGAACTATAAAAATCTTTTCCTTGCTCTAAAGTAGTTACTTCACCTGTCCCAACAGAAATTGCCACGATGCTATTGCTTGGCTCAGTATTTTCTTGACTATGATCTTCACAAATACAAATAAGTCTATTTCTGCCCTGATCCCAAACAAAATCTGCATAACGACAAGCCGATTCTGGGGTTAAAACCTCTGGTGTTTGGTCGATTCTTTGTTGATAAACTCTACCATCACTATAGTTGCTAAAGTAAACGGCTTCCTCTGTAGCCAGATAAGCTCCGCCTCCATATTCATGAACTCTAGTTCTGACGTTAAAGGGTGGTGGTGTAACATCAGCGATCGCGCCATCAGCAGTTTGTTTTACTAAAACACTTCTGCCTTTCTCACTAGGTCTACTTTCTAGCCAATAAACATCAGTACCAAAAGTTTGGACGCTGACTAAACCAACAGCTTTTTCAACAATGAGTTGAGCAGTAATAGGCGATCGCCAAGAACCATAAGGTTTCACTTGTGGAGAATTCATGTAAGTAAAAAAGAATGATTGAGCAGATAATCTCAAGTCTAATCCTGATTAGCCTACAGAAAATAAATTGTTAATTAAATCTACTTGAATAAACTTTCTTGCAAATCTCTATAAAAAAATAGAGCAAAATCAAGCTTGCACCGCAAAAAAATTGCCCAAACAATAACTTAAAAATTATCGCCTGAGCATCCTGTTTTAAAGATAATTTAAATTAATCTATTTAAATCTGAAAAATAAATTTCTGTCCTATGTGGCAAACAAACAGAAAAAGAACCGCATAATTAAAATAGTTGAGCCTTTTAATATCTGACTTCAGTTGAGAAAAAGAAAAAGCTAGAAAAACAACCAAGTTAAAAAGAAATACTCCACCTAAATAGACCCAATAAGTATTGAGATCATAAAAATCTATATTTCCACCTTGGGTCATTAATAGACCATGCATTAAACCCAAGCTGGTAGTTGCAATTAATCCTATTTGAGATATTTTAAGAATTCCTCGTTTGTATTTAACATTTATTTTAAATACATCAATCACACTAGGATAAATAACAGCAATTAGAGCAATAAAAGATAATACACCAACTATGTTGGCTAACAAACTAGCAATATTCATTATTAATACTATTTATACAATATTCTGAGGAAACTACTTATTAGAAATTACAATCATTAAAAACTTATTTATCTATCATTAATTAATCTAGGAATTTTATCTTTCGGATATATATTCCATAAAATCATTGCCAAACTTAGGGTTAATACTCCAACAAAAAACTATATAAAGAATCGCTGCTGTCGCCAAAGTATAAAGTTGTCTCATTTTTCTAAGTAGTTATTAAGCTAATTTTAATTATTATTCAATACTTATGTGTATCTCTATAAGTAATCATACTGTACTAAAACATTATTTGTATGTCTAAAACTTGAGATATACACAAAGATTTGATGTATTTATAATCAAATAAATAAAGCTATTATGAAGAGAAGTTTGTAGTTAAGTCTGAGAGTAATCTGCGAATAAATAAAAATAATTTTGTTATTAACAAGACATTTTCCAAACAAGAATTACAGCATGTTTATTTTCCTCTTTTGTGAAGCTTAGTCATGCTGTTAGATAATTCAAACTCGGTAACTAGATCAAAATCCTTAAAAATCAACATAAACAATTACATGAAAACATTTCCAAAGATTGGAATAAGAAGAGGATTTTAAGCATAAATGTGGCTCCGCCAACTTCAATTCTCATACTGAGCTAATAAATAATCGTTGGTGTATAAATAAATGATTATGAAACAAACGTTTGCCGATTTAGCCAAAACCTATGACGAAACACTCCTCAATAATGTGATTCCTTTTTGGGAAAATCACAGCGTTGATTGGGAACAAGGCGGCTACTTTAGCTGCCTAGACCAACAAGGAAATGTCTACGATACAGATAAATTTATCTGGTTACAAAATAGACAAGTCTGGACTTTTTCGTGGTTATACAATCAGCTAGAAGCTAAAACTCAATGGCTAGCAATAGCCAAAAATGGAGCTGATTTTTTAGCTAAATTTGGTCGCGATCGCACGGGTAATTGGTATTTTGCTCTCAATCGACAAGGAAAACCACTGGTTGAACCCTATAATATTTTTTCTGATTGCTTTGCTGCTATGGCTTTTAGTCAATATGCAAAAGCTACCCAAGAAGAATCAGCTCAAGAAATAGCACTCCAAGCTTATAACAACGTTTTACGCCGTCAAGATAACCCTAAAGGCAAATATAGTAAAACCTATCCAGGTACAAGAACTTTAAAATCATTAGCTGTGCCAATGATTTTGGCAAATCTTTCTTTAGAAATGGATTGGTTACTACAAAGCGATCGCCTAGCAGCAATTCTCGAATCAACTCTTACCGAGATTATGCAAGACTTTTTACTTGCGCCTCAAGGACTGTTATTAGAGAATGTTGCCCCAGATGGTTCGATGGTTGATTGCTTTGAGGGGAGATTAATCAATCCTGGGCATAGCATCGAGGCAATGTGGTTTGTGATGGATATTGCTCAAAAACTAGACAAACCAGAATTTATAGATCAGGCGATCGCCATAATTTTGCAAACTCTTGATTTTGGCTGGGATCAAGAATATGGAGGTATTTATTATTTCTTGGATATTCAAGGTCATCCTCCCCAGCAATTAGAATGGGATCAAAAACTATGGTGGGTACATTTAGAAACCCTAGTAGCGCTGTCTAAAGGATATGCTCTCACGGGTAATCAACAGTGTTGGGAATGGTATCAAACAGTACATGACTATACTTGGAGTAAATTTAGCGATCGCGATTACGGAGAATGGTTTGGCTATCTCAATCGACAAGGAGAAGTACTTTTAAATCTCAAAGGTGGTAAATGGAAAGGTTGTTTTCATGTTCCTCGCGCCCTATATCTTTGTAGACAGCAATTTTCAGACTTAGCTAAATAAGAAATCAAATATATTTTCTTGAAATAAATAGCTTACTAAATAATCTAAGCTATGCTTTTACTTGTATTTAGAAAGTATTAATAATTCAGTACTAGTTATTTAACTTTTGGTGTATGGCAATTATTCTGACACTCACTGTTTTAGGCTTGGCTTTAATTGCCTTTATTTTTGAGTGGCTACCTGTAGATTTAACAGCTTTTATTGTCGCGATCGTCCTGATGTTACTCGGACTCGTAACCCCAGAACAGGGAATTGCCGGATTTGGCAACACTGCGACCATCACTGTCATGGCGATGTTTATTTTAAGTGCAGGGATAGTCCGTACCGGGGCAATTCAAATTGTGAGAGATCTGCTAATTGCCCAAGGAGGCAAAAGCATTTTCCGACAAATCCTAGTCATGGGGATCATTGTCGGACCAATTAGTGCCTTTATAAATAACACCGCAGTTGTAGCTATTTTTATCCCAATTGTTGAAGACTGGTGTAAAAAATTAGGAATCTCGGTATCCAAGTTATTAATGCCTCTATCTTTCGCTTCAATCTTGGGTGGCACCTTAACCTTGATTGGAACTTCAACCAATATTCTCGCTAGTGGCTTATCTGCCAAACTTGGCTATGGAGAATTTAAACTCTTCCAGTTTACGGGGCTGGGAATAATCATCTTTTTGATTGGGTTAGGGTATCTCGCTATTTTCACACCCCGTTTAATCCCCAACCGCAAAAAACCAAGAGGTTCTGTTGGTCAAGGTTATGAGTTAGATGATTATGTCACTGAAGTTATGGTTTCGCTTACTTCAACATTGGTTGGCAAGACTATTAATGAAAGTGGTATTCAAAGAAAGTTCGATATCGACGTTTTGGAATTAATTCATAATGGTGCTCATTTCCCTCAACCAATTGCCGACAAAACAATCAATCCAGGAGATATTTTAATTGTTAGAGGAAGTCGTGAGGTTCTGCTACAACTCAAGGATGAACGAGCAGTTGAGATCTTACCAGACGTCAAATTTAATAAAGAGTCTCTCCAAAATGATCTCAATACAGGAGAAGAAAAAGTAGGGGAAATCCTGATTCTCTCAAATTCTCGCTTAATTGGGACAACTCTCAAAGATTTACGTTTTCGACAACGATATAACGGAACTGTCCTGGCAATTCGTCGCGGTCAAGAATTAATTCGTGAGCGCCTAGGTCGAGTTCCTCTTCGCTTTGGTGATCTTTTACTAGTTCAAGGACCAAAACAAAGTTTTAAAGGACTACAAAACTCGCGTGAGTTACTAGTTTTAGAGCAAAAAGATGTCGAGAATTTGCGTCTCGATAAGGCAATGATCGCAGTAGGAATCTGTGTAGGAATAGTTGTCCTTTCCGCTTTTAACGTCTTACCAATTATGGTCAGTGCCCTACTTGGGGTAGTGATTATGGTTTTAACTGGCTGCATCAAACCAGGAGAAATTTATGGCTCAATTAGATGGGATGTCATTTTCTTATTAGCTGGTTTGATTCCCTTAGGAACAGCAATGGACAACTCTGGGGCAACAGCATGGCTTGCTAAGCCACTTTTATTAATTGGAACTAATCTTTCTGGCTATTGGATTTTAATGTTCTTTTATGTGATTACAGCTTTGCTAACAGCAATCTTGTCTAATAATGCTGCTGTGTTACTAATGATTCCCCTCAGCATTCAGGTTGCTACTTCCTTGGGAATTAATCCTCTAGCCGTAATGTTTGCTGTAACCTTTGCCGCATCCAACAGTTTTATGACCCCAATTGGCTATCAAACCAATACGATGATTTATGGACCTGGTGGTTACAAGTTTACTGATTTTGTCAGATTAGGAACACCTCTAAGTTTGCTACTCGCAGTAATTACTCCTGCCTTAATCATTCTGATTTATGGACTAGGAGTTTAAGCAAATGAGCGATCGCTCATCTAAGCCAATCAAAGTAAACAATCTTAGATGAAAGCTACACTAAATTACTTTTGTTGAAATAGTAACAAGCTAAACCAATTCTGCTCGTCACTATAAGATTCGCAAAAAGATAAATTTTTACTCTCTAAAACTTGAGCAATTTGCCCAACATCAAATTTACGAGAAATTTCGGTCAGAATTTTTTCTTGGGGAGCAAGTTGAATAGTCTGCTCTAGAACCTGTAAATCAATTACCTGAGTTTCTTGACTGACTAAGTACATTTCGATTTGATGCTCTTGCTCGTTATAGATTGCTTGGTGCTGGAAAAGACTCAGATCAAAATTACTTTGAAATTTCCAATTCAGATGCTGCAAAATATTGAGGTTAAATTGAGCTGTGATTGTCTGACTATCGTTATAAGCTGCTTCTAGAATCGGCTTGGGTTTTTGCAAATCTAGTCCCAGCAGAAAATAA
>CALKUU010000029.1 GCA_937996665.1 uncultured Xenococcaceae cyanobacterium
TTCAAGGATTCCCGCCATTCTTTCCGAATCTGCTTTATTCATTTGGCAGCCAAAAGTTACGATGTTATATTTTTTGCTGTTGTTATCCATAATGAAAAGCGATCGCTATCCGTAAAAAGTTGGTAAATCAAGGAAACTGAACGTAATTGCCATATTATAGACTGCTTATTGCAACAGAATCTACTGTTATCTTGACGCTATATTCCCTAACTTCATTAGAAGGAAATCCATCTGCGCAGTAGGAAAATCTGAGATTGAGCTACGGTTTGACAATCCAATTTTCAGTGAATCAAATTGGGTTGCTTCCTGCGACCATAAATTTAACTTTAGTTTTATTAGCAGAAGTGGTCATTCTCTAATTAAATTACCCCTAACCTTCTTGTTCCCCAGTTTTTCCAAAAAATCACTTAAAGAACAAAACGAGTATCAAATCAAAATTAATACATAAAAATTAAATTTAAATATGTAGTATGCTCTGTGTACTGCGTGTTATATACTATCTTGGTCAATGTTGATCGATCTGAAGATTAGGAAAAAACATCTCTGAAAAAATAAGCACAGCAGATATAACCAATCATGTCTATATCAATCAAGCATCGAGTGCAATTAGTGCTGACAAAAAGTGTTAATGCGCTTCTTGCCCAACAGCAGGATAACGGTTCAGTAAAAGGATATTGTCGCAGTCGTATTTTGGAGTCGTCTCTTACGCTTCATCTTTTGCGAAACTTATCATACTTCCCATCGAAACAAAAACAGATTGAGAACTATTTAACTAAGGCGATCGCAGATAATGCTCTGAGTAATTATTCCACAACGATTGAAAAAGTTATCGCCATAATGGCACAACAAAAAATCAAGCCTAGCTTTACTTCGAACCAATCGTTTTCACAACTACTACATTCCCTCTCTGAACGTGAGCAGGGAAGGAAGATAATTTATTTTGGCTGTCTTTTCGCTGAAATGGGAATGGTGAGTTTCTCTAACTTGCCTTTTGATATTAGTGCATTTAAGAACCCAGAGTTACAATTACAAACCTGGGCAAAGGTTATGCTTTGCAGTCTCAAAGTGCTTTACTGTTTTGGCATTGACCAGGAACATTTGCTTACTTTGGAAGAGAAAAATTTTCTAGTTAGTAAAGTGCTGCAAACAGATATTTTCGAGAATAATGTACTAACCCAAATTGTTGGTCTTTTAGCTTTATCGAAGCTACACTCGCGATCGCAGCTTAATCAACCGATGAATGCTTTAATGCAGTGGCTACAAGCAGATGGTGGAATGCCTCTAATGACTGGTATTGAACACTTTGTAACTCCTTTGGCTGGGATAGCAATACTCGAAGCTTTACCAAATCTATCAGTGCAGCAACAGCTAGAAGCCAAGCTCGCTGTGATTAGAATGGCTGATTATCTTGCTTTGGTACAGGCAGAAGACGGTGGCTGGTCTTATATGCTGGGGACTACTCAGACCGATCTAGACGATTCTGCTTTATGCGGTGTTTTGTTAGCTAAGGTAGATAAACAGAAGTTTAAAACCAATCTTGAGAAATTTGGTCAATATATAGCTCAAATGCAAAACGAGGATGGAGGCTTTCCTACATACATTAAGGGGAATCCTTCTACACCTTCTATGACAGCAGCAGCACTTCATGGAATGGCAGAAATTTGGCGATGTCATTCTATGAAGTCATTGTTAACTAAAGAGTCGATTTATCGGGCTTTATGCTACCTTCTTGCCACCCAAAAGGATAATGGTACTTTTGAGCGACGCTGGAGTAATGCCAATACTCATGCTATGTTTCGAGTGGCGATCGCTTTGCGTTCAGTTCAAGATATCGATATTTCTCCAGACATCCAACAGAAAATAGATATTCTCTTGCAGCGAATGATAGACTATCTACGCACAGAGCAAAATCTCGATGGTGGCTGGGGACAAACACCTAAAGATTTAAGTGATGTTCTCAGTACTGCATATGCCTTATTATGCTTTTCTAATTCTGAGAAAGAATTAGCTGCTAAAGGGATCACCTTTTTACTATCAGGGCAAAAAAGTGACGGTACATTTGAGTCTCGACCAGATCTTTTAGGACCAAGACCTCTACCTTATAACATACCGATTTTATCGACCATCATCACAACCCATGCTTGCAGCTATTTTATTAAAAATTTAGCCTAGCAAAAAACTTAGACAATATTCATAACCCTCTAAGGGAAACTTCTAATAATAGAATCGATATTGCAATATTGATTCTATCCTCTCCAATATGTTTTCCACTATGAGTTCTGCAAAATCAGTTAATGCTATTGGCAACCAATTATCTCCGTTACATGAACAATGGAAACAACGTATTGAAAAAGTTTTATCCGAACGACTTCCTTCAGTTGAGACAATACCACAACGTTTGCATCAAGCTATGCGCTATTCAACTCTCAACGGTGGTAAGAGAATAAGAGCAATGCTTGTCTATGCTACTGGTTATCTTTTTGGGGCCGATGAAAAAGTTCTTGATGTTCCCGCCTCTGCTGTCGAGGCTATTCAAAGTTTTTCTTTGATTCACGATGACCTACCAGCCATAGATAATGACGATCTAAGGCGAGGCAAACTGTCTTGCCATCGTGCATTCGACGATGCTACTGCTATTCTTGCTGGTGATGCCCTCCTGATGTTTGCTTTTGAGCAGCTTAGCAATGGAACACAAGATGCTGAACAGATAATTGCGATGATCCGCATTCTTTCTGAAGACTCTGGAACTGCTGGGATGATCGGTGGTGGCTCCCTAGAACTGGAGATAAGTGGTAAATCAATAGCTGTAGAGGCATTGGAAGATCTACACTGGCGTAAATGTGGAACACTAATTCGCGCTAGTGTCTTGTTGGGTGCCTATGGAGCTACCATACCTAACCAGGATATATTGTCCAAGTTAGAAACCTATGCTTATGGCGTTGGTGTTGGCTACCAAATCAGTAATGACCTATTGGATAGTATGGGGAATTTTGCTTTGCTGGGTAAAAAGCCGAAGTCAGATTGGGCAATGGATCGTTCGACTTTCTACAATCAACTTGACCCAGAACTAGCTAGCCTGCGTATGGTTGAATTGTTTAATCAGTCAATTGCTGCCTTAGATGGCTTAGATAGAGTTGAACCCTTACAGTCAATTGCGCGATACATCATGCAGCGGACGCTTTCAATCTGCGAAGCGAGCAAAGGGTGAATAGAAATTATTGGAATCATCAAGATAGCAAATGACATCTTATCCTACGCCGCCGATCGCTCAACCAAACTTGCCTTTAATTGGGGCCTTACCAAGTATTCTCAAAGATCTAGCTGGTTTTATTGACCATAACCTGACTACTCATGGTGATATCTATACCATTTCCTTAGTCGGACAGAAGTTGATATTTCTGAATCATCCACGACATGTTGAACATGTCAAAATTAAGGCTAAGGAAATATACCATACGGGGAAAGGTAGTCCGCTGACATCATTGCTTTTTCCAGATGGTATTCTGACCAATGATGGTGAGCGATGGCGAGAAAGGCGCGCCCCACTTCAGCCCTATTTCAACCCATCTTATTTGCAACCTAAACTCTCATCAATTAAGTCTGCGATTCAAAGAAGTTTTGGCTTTTTGGAGGATGCTGCTGCAAATAATAGCAGTTTTGATTTAAAGACGATAACCTCTTATCTCAGCATGAGAGTATTAATTGAGACCATATTCGGTGTTGAAGCTCAGCCAGAAGAAATGGCACAAGTAAAATCGGCACTGGACTTTGTCGTTACGCATACTATCAACTTTATAGCTCATGACAGCATACCAGCCTGGGTTCCCATGTCGAGTAGACTACAGTCAAAACAGGCTATGCATACGTTTCGTAATGTTGCTGCAAAGCTATTTGCTCGTCAACAAGAGTCAGATGGAGAAGCAGATTCCTTGTTTAGTACGCTGAAAAACATGTCACGAACCGAACAAAAGTACGAAGAGGATCGTTTAATATCACAGATTTTAGAACTGTTACTCGCAGGATATGAAACAACATCATCAACCATTTTTTGGGTAATAGTATTCATGATTTCCCATGATGAAGTACTTCAAAAAGTGAACTCTGAAATTGCTGACATAGTAGGGATAGAACCTCCTAATCAGGAAGATCTAAAAAAAATGCCTTATTTGAGGATGGTACTTAGTGAAGTTCTCAGACTTATTCCGACAGCGTATCTTTTTTGGTTGCGTTGTATGAAAGATGATACGATTGATGGCTACCAAATTTCAGAAGGATCGAGGGTGGTATTTTCTGCTTATCATATTCATCGGCATCCTCAGTTTTGGGATGACCCTGAACTATTTTTACCAGAACGTTTTGCTGCAAATAATCGTAGCAAGATTTCAAAAAGTGCCTTTATCCCTTTTGGTCTTGGGGCTAGAAAATGTTTAGGCAATCAATTTGCATTGATGGAAATACAGTTGGCAATAATCCTTATCTTTCAACGTTTCAGGCTAGAATTTGCGCCAGGATATGGCATTCCTAAAATTAAACTTGGTATTTCATTGAGACCTGAAAAGGAAGTTATGCTAAACATCAAGAGACGCTGAGCAAATTACTATATTTGCTGACGACGAATAAACGAGTCCACAGACATTTTACGGGAAGAAAATTACTGAGGTTCTTAACCCTGAAATGCTCTCATCCGTTCTTGCGATTGTTTTCGATTTACTTGTTCTAACTTGCAATTTGGATAAGGAACTCAATCTCAAAAAGGGGCAAATTAGCTATAGTTTAGTTTGCCCCTTCTAAAATTAAATGAACTAACTCACATCCGAATACTTGCAAATAATTTCTATTCAGCGATTTCAACTGCGCTTTGATACAGTTTATAGTTGCTAAGCTTGAATAATCCGGCGAATGTTCCTAAGCCACGCGAAATAGATAATAAAGCGATCGCCAGCATATGCTTACCAACGAACAAGCCAGAAAGCAATTTAAGAAATCCTAGGATAATTAAAATCGATCCCTTTATTAGTCTAATTATTTTCAACAACAAGGAATTCAAGAAACTAGCATGGTCGCCTTCTAAGAGACTATGGGTTGCCCAA
>CALKUU010000030.1 GCA_937996665.1 uncultured Xenococcaceae cyanobacterium
CCCTCCACCTTTTGATATTCTTGCCAACCCACCCAAGTCAAGCCAATAATCAAAGCCAGCAACGGTAACCAAATCAATCCTCTTTCCATAATTTTTTGCTAAATTAATTTACTTCCGCACTGCTTACAAAAAACAGCATCCGCATCATGACGAGCCAAATCACACTGCGGACAAGACATATCTCCCGAATTAACCTTTTTCACGATTTCGCTAATTAGCTCTCTTAGTTGCCAAGGAATAAATAAAACTCCTGTCAAAATCATCATCAAGGTCATAGCTCTGCCTACTTCTGATAGAGGCGTGACATCTCCATAGCCTACCGTGGTCATGGTTACTACCACAAAATAAAAAGCATCAAAAAAGTTTTTGAAACCTTCCCCATTGACTCCGTGCTCTACCTGATAGATCAACCCCGCATAAATAAAGATCAAAGAAAATAGGGTTAGAAATATCCGCACCAAAACGATATTTTCGGAGGCTTGTAACCCCATTACTTTTTTTTCTAATTGCCAAAAGCGAATAATCCGCAGAATCCGAAACCAGCGAAATATTCGCAAAAAGCGAATATCTACTATTCCTAGTAACAATGGCAAAATAGCAGCTAAGTCGATCAGCGAAAGAGCATCCCAAAAAAACTGCCGCCTGTTAGCTGCTGACCAAAATCGCAAGAGATATTCGAGTGTAAATAAGACCAAAATTGCTGTATCGAGGATCTCAAAAATAGATTTAAGGCGATCGCTAATCGGATAGGTCTCAGCAACAAAGATTCCTAGAGATAGGAAAATTAGACCCAGAATTAACAAATTAATAGTCAATCCGAGACCAGTTTCAATGTCATCCAAATAAAAGGCTATTTTGCTGCGCCAAGTTTGGACAAGATTCGTCTTTACAGGTTCATCTACCGTAGCCATGTCTTGCTTGGCAATCTCATTAATCTTTTAATATGCTCTAGTTTATATCTTTCTAAATCAGAATAGCTTGCTAACCTCCAGTTTTAAAAAAACTTGAAACATCAACCAAGCCTAATTGTTATTAATCATTGAAAAGTAGCTTCCCCAATTGCATATAAATCTCGCTATTTTAGTTAGTCATTATTTATTCCTGCTTCATAAATAATGACTAAGATAATAAATTTTCTTCACATAAAAATCCGTAAATTTAGTAATTTACGTTACTAAATTTACTTGATAGATTGGAATCAAGGTCAATCAAGACAGGTGGAGAGTTTCAAATTAGTAAAAGTCTCTTAATTAATAGTTAGAAAATAAAAAACTACGGAAACTACAAATTTTATTTACACACATATTAAAATGACTAAGTTTATCGCCCTCAAAAAACTTACAATTCAAACTGTTATAGGTATTCTCTTAGCAGGAAGTTTGGCAGTACCAGCAAGCGCCAAAAAATCTGGAGGAAATAGTTGCAGCAATAATGGACATGGAAACAACGCCCCCATAACCATAACTCTAAAATCAGGTAGAGACGTTGTTCTGGAAAAATTCGATCCTAGCAATCCAGGTAACGGGGGATTTTTGGAGCGTGAGTTGAGTAAGCTTGGTTTGAATAGCTCCCAAGTTAGTGAAGCTGCTCAACTTATTAGCCAAGGCGATTTTGATTTTGAAATCAGCCCTAGTAAAAAGAAAGGCTGCGATACTGATGGCGATGGAATTGACGACAAAACTGAAGCTGGTGGTGATTTAAAAAATCCTGTGGATACTGATGGTGATGGTATTCCTGATTTTGCAGACCCCGATAGCGATAATGATGGCAAACTAGATAGCCTTGAAGGGACAGGAGATAATAATAACAACGGAATTTTAGATCGACTAGAAGCCAATGGAATTACAGTTTCGGTAGAAGCCCCAGGAGTATTAACCAGTCAATTACCTAGTACCGAAGACTATTTTGTAGTTGATTTTAATGACCAATCTGGTACAGAAAGCTTTAGTAAAACGAACATCGGTACAGACTATGAATATAGTAGCGATTTGGAAGTTGTAAATGCTGATGAATGGGGCGGCGCAGATGGAACTAAGTATATTACCCAGGCAAGAAGCAACAATATTCGTAGTTACACAGTCAAAGTTAGTCAAAATCAAAAATACTTTGGCTTCTGGTGGTCAGCAGGAGATCCTTACAATCAAATTACCTTTAAGAAAAATGGTAATGAAATTGCAATTTTTAAAACTCAAGATCTAGTAGATTTTATTAAAAGCTCAAACGTAGATAATACTGAAGATTACTATGGGAACCCTTCTTACAATGGAAGCAGTACTTATCATGAAGGAGAGCCATTCAGCTATGTCAATGTGTTTTTCAATGACCAAGAATATGATGAAATTGTAGTTGCTACCTTAAATAAAGACTCAGCAGCTTTTGAGTCTGACAATCATACTTTCTCAGCAGTCAAGCAAAATATTAGAGGCACTGTTCTCCAAGGAGTAACCCCTGATGCTGATTATGACGGCTTAATTGACTCACTTGATCCCGACCCTAACAATCCTGACATTGATGAAGATGGTCTCTTAGATGGCAATGATCAATATCCCAATGACCCTGATAGCGATAACGATGGTTTGATAGATGGTCTAGATCCTGACCCTAATACATCCGACTTTGATGGCGATGGGATAAAAGATGGAGATGAGGTTAATCCCCCAGACGGAAGATTTCCATCAGACCCAACCGAAGCTGATAGCGATGGTGATGGACTAGATGATGCAGAAGAAATAAGCTGGGGAACCGATCCGAACAAGGCTGATACTGATGATGATGGTCTTGAAGATAATGATTCTAGAGATCCTGACCCAACTAAATATGATACTGACGGTGACGGTATTAATGATGGAGACGAAGAAAACGGTGACTATAACGGAGATGGTGACTTTGACGGTGTGCCATTAGATGGTGGTAGTTCTAGTGATATAGATGGGGATGGCATTGATAACAATGAAGACCCAAATAGCGATGGAGATCCTTTCCCCGATGCTCAAGAAATCGAAAAAGGCACAAATCCCTACGAGGTAGATTTATATTCTGACTAGAACCTAATTGAATTATCCCGATGATTAGTTATTAGAAGAAGAAAAACTTGCTGCAAACTAAAGAGCTAAGACATTAATACTTGACCACTGTCTCAAATTCGACAGAAGTAAATCTTCAACTTTTAACTTTCTCTATTCTTCTTGCAACACAGCCTACTAATTCAAGCCAGACTCAATTACTAGTTTAAGTAATAGGGTCTGGCTTGATAATTATCGGCTAGGAGTTTTGAGAGAGCTTGCCAATTTTGAGTTTCAATTAAAGAAATAATTTGGTCGAGGTTATCCCGATAGGCATAGAGCGATCGCAGCAGAGACTCACTATTGTATTCCGCCATCATAGTCCCTAGTTCTGGATTGCCAGCCCCTACCCTACTGGTATCCCGAAATCCTGAACTAGCCAACTCTTGAGCCAATGCCAAGACATCTGGATCATCTTCCCCAAGACAAGCAGCAACTAAACTCGCACTCACCATTACGGGTAAATGGGAAATCCAAGCCACAGAGCGGTCGTGAACCTCAGGACTACAAATAAAGGGTTTAGCCCCCAGGGAAGATGCTAGTTGTTGAAGTATGGCTAATTTTTCGGTTATCTGTGGAGAATTGGATTGGGGAGTAAAGACATAGGCTGCTCCCTGAAATAGATTACTAACTGCGGCATTAATTCCACTCTCAGTAGTTCCTGCCATCGGGTGTCCACCAATAAAATTAGCCCAAAGTGGTTGGCAGGCTTCGACGATCGGCTGCTTAACTGAGCCAACATCAGTAACGATCGCTTGAGGATCAAGATGGGGAACTAGTGATTCTAAGGTTGGGGCAATCTTGGCGATCGGAGTACAAATAAAAATGACCTCAGCAGAGTTGAGGCTACTTAGCTCGGTACTGACATAATCAACTATGCCTTTTTCAAGGGCAGTTTTACAGGTGGATTCTTTTCTAGATACTCCCCAAATCTGATGTCCTTGCTTTTTGAAATCGATCGCTAGCGATCCCCCAATTAGACCCAGACCAACTATGCCAATTTTCATACACTTTATAGTTATAAAACTCTTTTAAGATATTCCGCTTCGGTGTAGAGATCTTGAGTTGTCTCTAGGCGATCTATAAATAGCAAGCCATTGAGATGATCTAGCTCATGCTGAAAAATCCGAGCCACAAAATCTGTCAGAGTTTGTCTTAGGCGATCGCCTTCTAGGGTTGTGTATTCTACTTCGATCTCTTGATGCCGCGGAATCAATCCTCTCAAACCAGGCACACTTAAACACCCCTCCCAATCTTTAACCATTTCTGTACTTCGACTCAAAATCACTGGATTAATTACTGCGGTGGGTTTCATTTTGGGCGCATGAGGATATCGGATACTAGGACGAGAAGCCAAAATAAATAAACGACAAGACTCTGATACCTGTGGAGCAGCAATCCCCACGCCATTATTCGCTTCAGCCGTAGCAATCAAATCTTTGGCAAGCTGAGTTATCGCCTCAGTCGCAACACTATCAATTGGCTTAGCCTGGTTTCTAAGAATGGGATTCCCTAGTTGTGCAATATCCATAATTTGCGATCGATTATTCTCTGAGTAGCTAGTTTAACGTGCTTTCAAAACAATAAATTTCAAGTCAATAAAAAAGAGTGTTAAATTAACACTCTGAAAAATTATTAAAGTAAATAAGAATTGCCAATTTAAAAAGATCTACATTTCTCTTACCGATGGTTTCCCATCAATAATTTCTCCTACCAAAACCACATCCGCCACATTCACAAATAGACCATTCTCGAGAACACCAGGAATATTGTTGATGGTTTTTTCCAATTCGACAGGATTATCGATTGCGTCAAATTTGACATCAATAACTAGGTTGCCTTGATCTGTAACTACAGGGCCAGCCTTTTTGATTCCCATTCGCAATTCGGGTTTACCACCTAATTTAGCGAGGGCATTAATTGCGGGAGTCATTGCCATCGGGATAACCTCGACAGGCAACAAAAAGGTAGAACCCAATTTATCGCTTAGCTTGCCACCATCAACAACGACAATAAATTCTTTGGCTAGAGCATCCACTACTTTTTCACGAGTGTGAGCTGCACCGCCGCCTTTAATCAAATTCTTTTGAGGATCGACTTCGTCCGCACCATCGATCGCAACATCAATATGATCGACCGCATCAAGAGTAGTCAAAGGAATACCATACTTTTTAGCCAATACTTCTGCCTGAAAAGAAGTAGGAATTCCCAAGATGTTAGTTATTTCTCCTTTAGCAAGGCGATCGCCAATGTACTCAATTGCATAGGCAGTCGTAGAACCGGTCCCCAAACCCACAATTGAGTTTGAAGTAACTCGGCTAGCAGCAGCCTTACCGACCTCTTGCTTCATTACAATTATAGGATCAGTGGACGTAGTCATATTTAATTAGCTCCTTCAATATTTGGAATCTACAATTTGATTTTTGAAAATTAGTTTATTTTAGGTGTACCGAAAAATAAATTGTTGAGGGCAATACTAACCAACAATTCTTACTTCACCCCGATAAATAACAAGCAATTCAAAAGATGACGTAAATTATCGACTAAAATAATTAGCGCAATCTTGCTACTAAGCTATTGCCCCTTTAAATGTTTACCGACAATTGGTCGCCACAAAAACAGCTCTTTAGGGAGCAACTCCCAAAAGAAAACTGAGTAATTAGTTATTAGAAGCAGCCAACATCTCTTTTAGCTTTGATAATTGATCTGCCCAGCGAGGGTCAGGTTGGAAAGAATCTTGACGGTTAGCCCCTGGTTGTTGCTTACGCGCACGTTGCTTGTTGCCATTGCCACCTTTGCGTTTAGCGCCATCAGCTTCGCCTTCTCCACCATCTTCGGTCTTAGCGCGAGGCTGAGCTTTTTCAATTTTTAGGGGGCTATCCATAAAAGATTGACCATTATATTTAGCGATAAACTGTTCAGCTACCTCATCACTAGGAACAGTAACAAAAGCAAAACCACGACATTTGCCAGTTTTACGATCTTTAATGACCTTTGTAGACACCTGTTCACCTTCGTCAACAAACATGGCTGCCAAAGAATCTTTTTCGACTTGCTCTTTAGGCAAATTTCCTACATATAAACGAACTGACATAAGTAAAAGTCTCCCAAGTTAGGTTTAATTAAGTTATGCGCCACACGAACAAACACCTTTTCACCATGTCTTAATTGATTTGCTTTAACTTGAGTATTGAACATCAAAAATGAAGACCAAGAAGGACTTAATACAGTCAATCTCAGTCAAAATCCTATTTCTCTACTCGATGTATTAACATTATCAAAATAGATTCATCCCTTCTCTGGGGACTCATTAATCCTTAAAATATGGTGTTGGGTGTTCAATTAGTTCAGATATATTCTGTATCGTAAGAGCGCTGGCATTTCTATTGATTTTTTAATTATCGCAGAATAGATCAATTAATCCAAATTTTCTATTCTAGCCTTGGTCAACTACCCGACGCTCATCTCTTAGGAGATAGAGCGCGGGCTTGCTAAACCCAGTTAGCGATTAAAAGTTGCACTACAGCAGAGCCTAATTCTGATACGTACTTACAGCCTCTTCTCTCGGCTGTACTATCTACAAGACTACTGGGAGTAGTCGCCTTAAGAGGGGACATTTTGGATTAGGTGCTGGAAGAGACACACAACTATTATCAGGGGTTATACCCAATGACAAAAAAAATACGAGTACCAGTTTTATCGCCGTCAGGAGAGCCGTTAATGCCCACGACTAGCGCAAGAGCTAGAAAGTGGATTAGTTCGGGGAAAGCAAAGCCAGTATGGAATGACCTAAATATCTTTTTCGTTCAAATACTTGTAGAGCCTAGCGGTACTGAGACACAAGATATTGCAGTAGGAATTGATCCAGGTAAGCTATTTTCTGGTGTAGCAGCAGTTAGCAAAAAAGCCGTGCTGTTTACTGCTCATGTTGTTCTGCCATTCAAGCGAGTAATTGCCAGAAAACAAGCTCAAAAGATACTCCGTAGAGCAAGAAGGGGAAGAAGAATTAATCGTAATCTACCTTTTGCTCAAAGGTCACATAAGCAAAAACGATTCGATAACCGGAGAGGAAAAAAGCTACCTCCATCAATTAGAGCTAATCGACAGCTAGAGTTAAGAATAGTTCAAGAGTTAGCTAAGCTATTCCCCATTACTTCGATTGTTTATGAATACTTAAAGTCTAAGGGGAGCAAGGGATTTAGTCCTGTAATGGTTGGACAAAAATGGATGCTTAATCAGCTATCTAATATTGCATCTACTTACATTCTAGAAGGATGGAAGACTAGTATTCTTAGACAACAACTAGGATTAGAAAAGAACAAAAATGACAAGTCAGTTCAAGATGCAACTACTCATGCTAATGATGGGATTGCGCTAGCTGCTAGTCAGTTTATGGAGTTCAAAATATTCAAGGGTAAAACAGCTTATTGGGTTGGCTCTGTTCAATTAACAGATGCACCTTTTAAAGTGTTTTCTCGCCCTCAACTCTATCGAAGACAATTGCACTTTGAGAATCCAAGTAAAGGAGGAGCTAGGAAACGTAAAGGGGGGACGGTTACACCATTTGGCTTCCGTAGTGGTGATTTAGTTCAATCTACTAAAGGAAAGAAGACAGTCAAAGGTTATATAGGTGGCTATTCTGAGCCTAACAAAGTAGTCAGTATCTATGACGTTAACTGGAAAAGATTAGGTCAATTTTCCGTCTCAAAAACACAATTACTAAAAAGAAGTAATGGTCTATGTGTCGCTTAACCCTTTCGACAAATGACTTATCCGCATGTATTCCTCCCGACTTTGAATCAAAGATTACAAAGCGGGAATCCTTCCCGTTGAAGGTTGAGATTAATAGTTCTAAGACCCTCAGTCAAGGGGAGATCATGATTTACACAGTAAGCAAACAATTTTTGAGCAGCCTGATTAAAGGTTACCGCCAATTTATATCCCCATTATTTCCACCGAGTTGCCGCTTTCAACCCACCTGCTCACAGTATGCCTTGGAAGCCATTGATAAATTTGGAGGTCTTAAAGGTAGCTGGCTAACCGTCAAAAGAATATTACGATGCCACCCTTTTAGTCCTGGTGGCTATGATCCTGTCCCAGAATGCCATCATTCCTCTTCCGATCAATCTAATTCCAAATAAGCTACGCTAAAAATTCAAATACTATACATCTACTTAATCTTATATATCTACCTAATCTTATATCTGTCAATCCTGGTGTAAATTGACTTTGATAAAGAAAATCGAAATTAATGGACAATCATCTTGTTGGGCAAACAATTCAGAATAGATATCACATCATAGAGAAGATAGGTCGGGGGAATTCAGGTATTACTTTTGTCGCCGAGGATCGAGAGTCTTTTAATGACCTTTGCGTGGTTAAACAATTTAAACCCCGATCGCACAAGCCCCAAGAATTAGAAATTGCCAAGCGTCTATTTAAAACAGAAGCCGAAATTCTCAGTAAATTGGGAAGCCATGATCGCATTCCCAGTTTATTTGCCCACTTTGTCGCCAAACAAGATTTTTTTATCGTCCAAGAATTAATCAAAGGGCAAGATTTGAGCAAAGAATTAGCGCAAAGAAGTTATTTCCCACAAGAAGATATTCTCGATTTGCTAGAAGATGTTTTAGAAATACTTGTTTTTGTCCAAAAATCAGGGGTGATTCATCGAGATATTAAACCTTCTAATCTAATTAGAAGAGATCTTGACGGCAAAATAGTTTTGATCGATTTTGGTTCGGTCAAGCAGGTTTCACCGTCTGAAGATGAGGATGAAGACAAAAAGCCACCAACGATTATCGTAGGAACCAAAAATTATGTTCCTCTCGAACAGGTAATGGGAAATCCTGGTTTTTATAGTGATATCTATTCATTGGGAATTGTCGCGGTTCAAGCCCTAACAGGAAAGCTATCTAGTGAATTGGCAACTACTAACCAGGGAAAAATACTCTGGCAAGATGATTTGAGGGAAGAAAATAAATACAGTCCCAAATTATTAAAGATAATTGATAAGGCAATCCGCCAAGATCATCAAGAAAGATACCAGTCAGCTCAAGAAGTTTTAACCGATGTCAGCGAACTAAAAAGTTCACTAAGCAACAAGTCTCCCAAGGGAACAGTTTCCAAATCTAGTCGAAAATCATCTCGTTCCCGTTCGAAGAAAAGCAAGAACAGAAACAAATTAATTCTGTTTAGTTTATTGTCACTTCTTGTGATCGCTTTATTGAGAGTGATTCCTAAACCTTGGCGATCGCCAAAGCCTCAATTGCCTCAATTTGCTCAATTTCTTAGTTATCAAGACCAAGATTATGACCTTGAGATCAACTACCCAGAGGATTGGCAACAGCAACAAATAAATGATTTCTTAATTCCTGGAGTTATCTTTATCTCTCCCCTTGAGGACGAGCAAGATTTATTTCAAGAAAACGTAAGTATCTCAATCGAAAGTCTTTTAGAAGAATCTTCTCTCCAAACTTATACAGCAGAGTCTGTAGCCGAGATCAAACGAATCGATCCCTTTGTTCCCCCTCCAGAAAAGACCTACTTAGGAAAACACGAAAGTAGAAAAATAACTTATGAAAGTAAGAATAGAAGAGGGCTAGAGGTAACCCGAACCCAGATCTGGACAGTCTCTGAGGGCAAGGCATATATCTTGACCTACACTGCCGAACCAGAGCAATATCAAAATTTTATGCCGATTGTCGAAAGAATGATTGAGTCTTTTAAACTCAGTATCCCCAACGGTTAAACTCGAAAAGCATTATCTTTGCGTAAACCCTTTGTTTAAAATCTAGCGCCTAAACCTTCTCCTGGTAAGCAGCATAAACACTTTTAACGTTGTACCAATTGAGAAAAATACGGGCAATTTCTAATGCTAGCTGCGACTTGCCCCGATCAATCAACCATTGCAAAAGGGGACGCATTGTTTTTTCGTTGAGCTTGCCACCCAAGGATAAAATTCCCCACAACAGACGGTGCAGCAGGGTCATTTGAATCATCATTCTCACGTTCCAAGTAGGATGCTTCTGATAAAAAACTACTCCCATTTTTCCCCTCTGAATTTCTTGCTCGATTAGCTGGGGTATTTGTTGCAAGTTAAAAGGAGGATGCCAATGATAGCCGACGGCCTCGGGACATTTAATTAGTTTTAAATTAAGTTGTTTGAGCCTGACTCCTAACTCCAAATCTTCCCAACCGTATAGCTGAAACTGAGTATCAAAATTGCCTGCTGCAATCAGCCATTTCTTGGCGATCGCGACATTCCCAGTTGCGAAATAGGCTGCCGAAAAATCAGTTAGTTTGTAGGGTTCAGAAGTAGGGTCTTCAAAGTTAGCAGTATTAATTACCGCACCATAAGTA
>CALKUU010000031.1 GCA_937996665.1 uncultured Xenococcaceae cyanobacterium
GGCAATCCACCAAGCCAAGAAGATTTAGAATTAGCTCGCGCCGCAGCAGGGGATACTACTATTTTTGTCGGCAGTGGTGCTAACTGGGAAAATATTCCCGATTTGTTAGGCGCAGCAGATGGGGTGATCGTTGCTAGCTCTTTGAAACGCAACGGCAAAATTGAAGAAACTATTGACCCGATTAGGGTTTCTCAGTTTGTTGATGCTGCCAAGCAAGCTGTTGAACAGCAAAAGCAACAAAAATCTGTTTCTTCTGTGCAAGTTTAGTAATGACAGCTAGAATCAGAGGCAAATATTTAGTCTTGTATTTATTCTGGAAAAACCAAGTTAACCTTTAGCAATTTGGCATATGCGACGTAAACGTTCTCTTCCCTGGATTCATCGTTGGTCTCGTCCTTTGATTGGGGCGATCGCGATCGCAGGGGCAATTCTGACGGCTTATCTAACTGTTACTAAATTGGCAGGAGGAGAAGTTACCTGCTCCTTAGATGGGGGCGGTGGTGGCTGTAATAGCGTACTCGACAGTCCTTATGCAGAAGTTTTTGGCTTACCTCTGAGCCTGTTTGGGCTTTTGGGATACCTTAGCATGGCGGTTTTTGCCCTAAGTCCCCTGCTATTCAACCCCGAACAAAAACGAGATCTCCGCAAACAGTTAGACAATATCACTTGGTTACTATTGTTGGCAGGAAGTACTGCCATGATGGTATTTAGTGGTTATCTGATGTATGTGTTGGCTTTTGAGATTAAATCTCTTTGTTACTACTGTATCGGTTCTGCTTTATTTGCCCTGAGTATGTTTATCTTGACTGTTATCGGTCGAGATTGGGAAGATATCGGTCAGATTTTCTTTACAGGAGCGATCGTTGCAGTTTTGACCTTAGTTGGAACCCTGGGCGTATATGCCAATGTCAATAATCCTGTCGCGAGTCAGGTTGCCGATGCAGATGGCTTAATCCCGATTGAACAACCAGAAGGATCGCCAACACCGCCTAAAGGCTGGGAAATAACTAGTGTTTCTGGAGATGATGAAGTCGCCCTAGCCGAACATTTAACCAAGGTTGGAGTTAAGAAATATGGGGCGTTTTGGTGTCCTCATTGCTTTGAACAAAAGCAACTTTTTGGTAAAAAGGCTTTTGACAAAGTTGATTATATTGAATGTGCCGATGCCAAAAATCCTCGTCAGCAAACACCAGCTTGTGCGCAAGCAGGAATTCGCAGTTATCCTACCTGGGAGATTGACGGCAAGCTAGAACCTGGAATTAAGGAGCTAGACGAGCTGGCTAAGGCAACTAATTACCAGGGTAGTGCGGAGTTTAAGTATAAGTTGCGCTAATTAATTTACGCCAAATAACGTCATAAAGAAATAAACACTCAAATTAACTTTAATTTGGGTGTTTTTTAATAGTTGAAGACTTCTAATCTTTGACTCGACAACATTAAATGCCTGGCAACAAAGAAGAAATAATTAGGTTTAAATTAGGAATCAATCGATAATCATAGTCTTGAGCTGGGTTTCAAACTAACTCTATTGCCAAACATAATTAAACTTTCATTCTCAAACTTGTATTTAGAAAGCGGATTAAGGCTCGACATTTAAACTTGTATTTACAACCAATTCCTCTTCCTCTACCCCATTTTCAGGAGAAAACTGTTGCTCTTGCTCTTCCTGATAAGCTGGTAAGTCGAACCAGAAACTAGTTCCCATCCCTTCCTCACTACTAATAAAAACCTGACTATTGTGCTTGTCAATAATATTTTTGACAATCGATAATCCCAATCCTGTTCCTTCGAGAGTATGAACTCGGTTCTCAACGCGGAAGAAACGCTCAAAAATTGCTTCTTTATCTTCAGGTGCAATGCCAATTCCCGTATCCTTAACTTCAATTCTGACTAGAGGAACTCCCAGCTCAATCATCTCTGGAGCTTTAAAAGCTCTGACTGTTACCACCCCTCCAGAGTTAGTAAACTTCAAGGCATTTCCCACTAAATTGGTAAAAACCTGTAGCAACAAGTCATAATGACCCAACACAAGCGGAAGATCACTTTCTACTTCTTTTTCTAGGGTAATTCCTTTATCTTTAGCGTTAAGTTGACAACTTCTCAGGGTTTGTTCGATAGGCTGGGTCAAATCAACTGCGCAGAGGTCATAAGAATGTGATGATTCCAAACGAGAGAGATCTAGAACATCATTAACGAGACGACTTAAGCGATCCGTTTCATGATTAGCTGTTTCGAGAAATTCTTTTTTCTGAATTTCAGTTAAGTCCTCTCCATATTCAGATAAGGTTTCAATAAAGGATTTAATATTGAACAATGGGGTTCTTAACTCGTGAGAAACATTACTAATGAACTGGCTTTTTGCCTCATTCAACTCAACCTCTCTAGTAATATCTTGCACGGTAAGTGCAATTCCCCGAACATTTTCTTTTTCGCGGTCTAAAACCTGAGTCAATAAGACCCTTACTGTTCTTCGGACGGGTTTAGTTAAACTAATCCGAAATTCGTCGCCTTGGGCAAGGTCTTTTTTTAGTAACTCTGCACCTTGAACCAACGGGTCAGAAACACTTTCTCGGTGTGAGGTTAAGCCAAGCTGATTAGCGAAATCATAAAGGGGTTTGGTTAACTTGGTTGTTAACTCCGCAGGTAGATGGTGAAGAATACTTTCGCCAATTACATTTTGATGATCCCAACTGAAAATTTTCCTGGCAGTAGTATTGGCAAGAATTATTCGCATTTCGGTATCAACTAACACAGCTCCATCCGCTATGGTAGAGACCAAGGTTTCAAGCTTAGCCTTCTCTGAAGTCAATTCCTCAATATTTTGCTCTTCATAATGTTCTAACTTCTCAGCCATCAAGTTAAAACTAGAAATCAACTCTCCTAGTTCGCCTCTTAGGGGAAGGTTAATGCGTTGCTTGAAGTTTTTATCTGCAATATTTTTGACCCCAAATAAAAGCTCTTTAATCGGCTTGGTAATCATTAAGGCATTAAACACATTACCCAAAATCACCATTACCCAAATAGTTATGAATACAGAGATAGTGACATCTCTAGTCAGGTTTGAAGAAGCGACAATAGTTGCGTTGGGATTAATGCCGATCGCCAAAACACCCAAGTAATTACCATCATGTCTTAAGGGTACAAAAACATCAGTTATCTCTCCGTTGGGGGTTTTATGCTGGCGAATAAAGGGTAAGTCACTATCTGGGACATAATTATCTGGAAGTTGAATGCGACGTTTGATAGTTAAAGAATTTTGAATCTCGGCTTGAGAATAGGGAATACCAAAGAAAATATCACCCTCTTGATCTGCATAGAGAATGTAGCGAACACTAGATGTACTGCGGAAAAAACGACCTGAAAACCTTGCTAAACCAGCAAAATCATTGTCTGCAATCAGAGGCGCCGTATTGGTTGCGAGCAACAAACTCAGATCGCTGCCAAAACGAGTATCACTAATTCTTGCGTCAAGTTGAATCAAATTAACGGCCCAAAAGGTTAACCCACTCATCACCAGTGATACGACTAGAGTTGCTGCCGCCATGAGCTTGGTTTGAAGAGTGAACTCTGACCACCAACTAGAGATCGCTTTTTGGATTTTAGTAACTAGATTTAACAAGGTTAGTCTCTACCACAATTTAAAATCTTCTTCAGATGCAATTGAAAAACTGCAACTTAATTTTATATGTACACATAACATAACTTAAGTTTACCAAGTAGGAGTTGAAAAATAGCTAGCTTCCAAAATTCAAGGTTAATTGATTGTTAAGTTTGGTAGTGATTTTGACCGATTTGACCCCCTAAGCAAACCTGGCGATTCTGAAATAGCTGATATTGCTTTAAAGCTCGACATTATTGTTATATTGAGTGTAGATTAGACTCGAAAAAGTTATTTCGTCCAGCACAGACTTTATTGAGGAGAACTAAACAGCAGTGGGTTTTTTTCGTCGTTTTAGTTTATCGAGAAATATTGGAATAGACTTGGGAACCGCCAATACGCTTGTCTACATGTCTGGCAAAGGGATTGTCTTGGAAGAGCCTTCTGTCGTAGCAATTGATAAAAACACAGAAGAGCCAAGAGCAGTAGGCAGAGAAGCAAAATTAATGCTGGGAAGAACTCCAGAAAGCGTTGATGCGGTCAGACCCCTTAAAGATGGCGTAATTGCTGATTTAGATGCCACCGAAATTATGTTGGCGGAGTTTATCCGCAGAGCTTATGATGGCAATCCTTTAATTCATCCTCGGATGGTCATTGGGGTGCCAAGCGGAGTTACTAAATTAGAGCGTAGAGCGGTGATGGAAGCAGCATCGCAAGCAGGGGCAAGAGAAGTAGATTTGATTGAGGAACCTGTAGCCGCGGCGATCGGGGCTGGGTTGCCAGTCACAGAAGCGACTGGCAATATGATTGTCGATATTGGTGGTGGTACTACCGAAGTTGCGGTTATTAGCTCTCAGGGTAAGGTAGTTAGTGAATCAATTAGAATTGCTGGCGATGAATTAACCGAGTCGATTATTAACTACATAAGACGAGCACATAAATTATCGATTGGCGAAAATACCGCAGAAGAAATTAAGTTACGTCTGGGTTCAGCCTATGAACTGAAAGGGAAAGAGGCAAGATTAGAGGTAAGCGGGTTACATATTTTATCTAGCCTACCCAGAACCATAAGTATTAGCGAGGCAGAAATACGTGAATGTATGGTTGATCCTATCTCCGCAATTATAGATGCGGTTAAAAGAACATTGGAGCAAACACCTCCTGATTTGGCAGCAGATATTATTGACAGAGGAATTATTTTGGCTGGAGGTGGGGCTTTGTTAAAAGGTTTGGACACTTTAGTTGGCAGAGAAACTGGAATTGTCACTCATGTAGCCGCAGACCCTCTAAAGTGCGTGGTACTAGGAACTGGGCGAGTTTTGGAAGATCCGAACTATGACCGTGTTTTTAGCGATCGCTCAGTCTTAGTTTAGCCTAATCTTGGTTTAAGAAAAATTTGTTTTAAGAGATTTTAGTTTAAGAGGTGTTGGTTTAAGATCGGCAGTTGCTTTAAACCCACTTAATTATGAGGAACAAACAAAAAAGAATACTATTTAAAGTTATTGGCAGCATCTGCGCGTTAGCTGCGGCTTGGCTATTTAACTATTGGCAAGGCGCCCCTTTAATGGAAGCGCAATATCTAATCTCTTTGCCTTTTCAATCTCAAAATCAACTATTACTTGAAGATCGGCTGACAAATGCCCGAATTCTAGAGCTAGAGCAAAGAATAGTTGAGCTTGAGCAACAAAATAAACAAGTAACGGAATTATTACAAAAAGTAAAACCCAAACTGCAATCTGACCTGATTGCCCCAATTATTGGTCGCAGTGTTGATAGTTGGTGGAGTCAAGTTACCTTAGGGAAAGGTAGTAAGGATGGTGTAAAACCTGGCTTTATTGTCTTAGGCGTAGGCGGAATAGTTGGCAGAATAACAACAGTCACCAACCACACTAGTCGAGTCCTTCTAATTAGCGATCCAGGCAGTAGAGTTGGGGCGACGGTTTCTCGTAGCCGAAATCTTGGTTATTTACGAGGAAAAAACTCGCAATCAGCAATTATGCATTTTTTCTCAAAACCACCCAATGTCAAAAAAGGGGATTTGATCGCAACGTCCCCAATTGGCAATCTTTATCCTGCGGGAATCGTAATTGGTTCTGTTACCGCTATTAACAAGGATAAAAAATCCACTCCAGAGGCGGAAATAAAATTGAGCGCCCCCATAGATATATTGGAGTGGGTTGTCATTCGTTCTTTTCAACCAAAATTAGGCTAAAGACACTTTATTTAAGATTGAGTTAGGAGTTCGGAATTAGGAGTTAGGAGTTCGGAATTAGGAATTAGGAGTTAAAAATTGCTTGCCCTCGCTGGAATGGTTGCAGTTGAAAATCCCAAATCTATTTAAGCCTGCTAGAGTAAGATTCGAGTATTTGATCTTTACCTAATTTAGATAATTGCCCAGTTATATATTTAACTAGCTACCAGGATTTGCTTATGTTTGTTCTCAATATTTTGGTGATAGTAACTTCTCTAGCTGGGTGCTGCATCTTATCGCTAATGAGGTTTCCTGGGGTTGAGCTGCTTGGTGTTTCCCCAAACTGGCTATTGATTTGGCTTATTGCCTGGAGCGTTAGACGCCCAATTTGGCAGGCGATCGCCGCAGGCATTTGTGTGGGCTGGATTTATGATGCTTTAGCGATCGCCAATCCCTCTCATGTTCCCAGCTTTATCGTTGTGGGCGTAATTACGGCTAGCCTTGACAAAGATAGATATATTGCCGAAAACTTTGTTTCCGTGGCTATTTTGGTTTTTTTTATGACCATTATTGCCGAAACAATCATTGCGATTCAATATTTCTGGCTCCAAATCATTCCTGTTAAAGAAGTTTGGTTCAATTACCTGAGAATTGTCACTTCTTCAGTCCTGATAACCAGTCTTTGGACACCACTTATCTTTATTCCCTTAAACAAGTGGTGGAAAGCGATTAAAGTTTAACTAACACCCACAACTCAAACTTTAGAACTTACAAACTTTAGAACTTAATAATCAAATGATGATCCGAGTCGAACTCAATAATATTTTTACTTTTCCATTCTCCTAAAATACGGGTAATAGTAACTCTTGTTGTTCCGATCGCATCTGCTAAATTTTTATGAGTAAAGCGCGCAGTTAAGCGAGTACCTTGTTCAACAGAGTGACCTACCTCCTTCTTGAGCATGGTGAGCAACTCTTCTAAGCGAGTCTCGATCTTTTTAAGGGAATTGATAATGACCATTTGCTCAATTTTGAGAAGATGATAGCTAAGTTCAGCAACAAGTTGCTTTGCTAACTGAGGATTGCGAGATACCTCTTGAGGACGATAAAAACGCACATATACATCCGTCATCGCTAATAGTTGATGTGACTGCGATGACATTAAGTCATTGGTAACTCCAAAAATATGGTTAGGGCTTAACCAGCCCAGAATCACTTCTTTTTGGTTATTTCCTAAACGACCTAACTGAACAATTCCTTTATAGATTTGACAAAAACTAAAATCAGCCAAAGGAATGATTTGTCCCTTTGCATAGAATGTTAAGGGTACTTCTCCTTGAAGGGACTGGTTTTGTAGCCGTAAATTTGATGGAGATATTTCTCTCAACAGCATGTGTATGAAATCTCTTAACTGGCGAATAGAAACTATTCAGGAACAGGAATCATGCTAGTAAATAAAGGTAAAATAATGGCTATATTTAGGTTAAATTTACTCTGCGCCGACCTTAATCTCACTCAAAGTCTTAGGCAACAACTAACGGATGATTAAACTACATTGATCTTACTTTTGCTTTATTGATCGTTAGATAATTGCCTCTAACGATTCGTCAGCACTCTGAGCTAACTCTGCTATTTGAAAATATTAGTTTTGAGTTAAATTTTAGGGATTTAATTCCAGGCTATTTATCCAAAAAATATAAACACCCAGATTTCACGGAGATTATATTAATTTTTTGCAAATTTCCGAAAATAAACAGAGATTTAGTTTACTAAAGTAAAAAGAGGTAGCTACAATTAGGAAGTGAAAAATACTTAGCTCATTAGCATAAATACTAGGGTAACTGAGTGATGAAAACTAGCGAACGAACCTGTACAATTGCGAGTTTTACTGAGGATGATGTCGCTTCTTTGGCCGATCGCCTCGAACAAGATGACTATGGTACGCCATTCGAGGCATTAAAAGACTGGCATTTACTCAGGGCGATCGCTTTTCAAAGAAGGGAATTAGCCGAACCTTATCTATATCTTTTGGATATTGAAACTTATGATGAGTCCTGATTTCACCTTTTTTTGAGAATAAATATTTTTAAGCCAGCTCGCTTGGGGCTGGCTTTGTTTTTTGATTACTTGTTTTGGCAAAATACCTGGGTTGAAATCTTCTAAGCTTAAGGCATTTAAAATCAGATGAGCTGTTATTAATTCTGATTTATTCAGATTGAGGTTTGAGGCTTAGTGATTAGACGAAACTACAGATAATTGAGGTCTGTAAAAAATGATACATAATCCTGACAGCAGTAATTTATAGACTTACTAGGTAATACAAAGTTTCTTTATTGTTTAATTAAATAGTAATTTTGTCCTAGTTGATGAAAGCTCTCGTTTTCAAAATTACCTAAACCTTAAATTATCCATCAATTCCTAGTCTCAATTAACCCCTAAACCTTGCGTTGAGATAGACTAGTTTGATGACAAATCCACTGTAAATTATGAAAGTAGTTAAATTTATTATTGGACTGATTCTGGGAATTGCAATTTTGATTGTTCCTCTCAATCAGTTTCAACCTTCTGCGATCGCCCCTCTCCAAGATCTTGCTGTCCAGTTGGAAGGAAGAAAAAAACCCTTGGACTCAGTCGCGAGAGAAACTGTTGCTCAGATTCATGGCAAAACCAGTTATCAACTAGCAGATGGTCAGAAATTAGATTATTTAAATACCTATTTGTCGATGTGGTTGAACAACCGCAACTGGAACGAAGAACCCTTTGTTTTGTTCAATTATCGACCTTTAAAAGAAAAACTAGGCTTAGATCCTGAGCGAAAATACTTTAGTTTCTCGGAACTAATTGCTTCTGATCTTGGGCAAGTTATCCAAACTACTCGTCAAAAGCAAGCATCGGGAGCAGACCTTAACCGAGACGAGCGAGAAGCCTTAACCATCGAAGATCGTTTGGCACTAACCGTTGAAACTGTTGGCAACGATCGCTTACCTCTAATCCCCCATCCTCAAGATTCTAAAGGTGCTTGGGTCGGTATTACCGAGGCAAATGGTTACTACGATCAAGCAGAATTGCTGCCTGTTGCCAAGACTTATGATCGCTTAAGACAAGCCTATAAAGACAACCCCAACGATCTGGCTAATTTGGGTGAGATTGCCACAGAATTTCATAGTCAACTGGTAGCACTTAGCCCCGATGTTTACCCAGAACAAGAAGTTTTAAATCGCGAAGTCCGCTTTTATCAACTGCGTCCTTTTGCCAAAGCTTGGGTGCTGTATGTCTTGAGTTTTGTCGTGATGCTGGCGGCTCTGCTGTTCAAACCCTTTGATATCTACGAAACAGCGATCGCTATTTTCGGTTCTGGATTAGCTATTCATGGCTACGGTTTTATCGAAAGAATGCAGATTGCTGGCAGACCACCAGTTACCAACATGTATGAGTCGGTAATTTGGGTTGGTTTTGGGATTTCAGCGATCGCCTTACTCTTTGAGGGTATTTATCGCGCTAAATATTATTTATTAGCAGCAGCACCACTATCAGTTGTATGTCTAGTTTTGGCAGATAGTTTACCCACCATTCTCGACCCCACAATTAAACCATTAGTTCCTGTCCTCCGAGACAATTTTTGGTTAAGTATTCACGTCCCCACCATTACCCTCAGCTATGCGAGTTTTGCCCTAGCTTTGGGCTTGGCGCATATTATTTTGGGACATTATTTGTTTGCCTCGAAGCAAAAAGCGAGAATTCGGAATTTATCCAAATGGAATTATGGCGTAATTCAGGTTGGGGTCTTGCTACTCGCAACAGGAATTATTCTCGGTGGGATTTGGGCGCACTTTGCTTGGGGTCGTTTCTGGGGTTGGGATACCAAAGAAACCTGGGCGCTCATTGCCTTGATGTGTTACGTAGTGCCCCTGCATGGCAGGTTAGTCGGTTGGTTGGCTGACTTTGGGATGGCAGTTACTAGCGTGATTTCTTTTAACGCGGTGCTCATGGCTTGGTACGGAGTTAACTTCGTCTTGGGTACAGGCTTACATAGTTATGGTTTTGGAACTGGAGACTCAATTTTGACAGTGGCTGCTTTTGTGGGCGCAGATTTGTTATTTGTTCTGGTGGCTGCTGCGAAGTATAAGGGTTGGTTTGGTGACAACGTTCCTGTAGAGGTTGAGGTTGCCAAAGAGCCAGAATTAGCAGGTCTCAAAAAATAGAGTTTAACCTTCACTGAACCCAAATTTAACTACTTTAATCAATCCATCCTTTTTGAAGGGTGGATTTTTTTATTGTCTTAGGGAATTATTACCAGCTAGATTCAACCGAAGAAAAAAGCGATTCCCTGATCGGTAATGGCAAAGGCGATCGCGATCGCTAATTGCCAAATCGAAAAATTAAGTAATCTTTTCTTTTGTTTGCTCAAAGCCAGGAAATCTTTGAGTTTTTCTTGCCAAGTTTTAATAATGCCTAACTTGAAGGCGGTACTTGAGGCGCGATCGCACTGAGAAAGCAAAATATCGGGAGGGATAACCAGATATTCACCTGTGCTGATGTATAAACCTCTGAAGCAAAGGAAAATACTAGCGCCAGCAAAAAGATAAGCTAATAATTTTAAGACTAAACAAGAATGACAATGCAGACAGTCAATGAGGTGAGAACTATCTGGTAACTCGTTGAGAAAGAAGCGAATAAAAGTTAAATTAAAACCGATTAATAAGCCCAACTGCGTATTGGTGTTATTGCTAGTATCTCGTAATTCTTGAATCGATTTCTCGTAATATTCATAGCTCAAAGAGACATTAGCCACATAATCTTGATCAAAATCATCAGGTATTTGCAAGTCGTCTGTCATGACTAGTAATCGGGCTTATTGAGCGACTGTTATAATATCTAGGTATTTTATCAACTGTTTTTGAGACATGGGTAACAAAAAAGATGGTTCGAAGAAGAAGAAAAAGGAAAAGTTAAATCCCGAATTTTCCCCCCAAATTAATACAGCAGCTTCTCAGGAATTAGCTAAACAGAAATCTCAGGAGTTAGCTAAACAGAGAAATGAAGTACCTGACTTTGGGAAATTATATGCTGAAAGTTCCCATGGTGATGACTATACAATAACTTTCGATTTTTAGGATAAGTTTTGCTTAGCGATTTATAAAGAGATCAACTAAAGATATCGAGCAAAAACAATTAGTATTGGTTTTTTTGATCTTAATTAAAAACCTGAAAATTCTAAAGCAAAACCAAATTTACCCCCAACTGCTATAGGTGATCTTTTAGAGTAGAAAAGAGAGAAGATTCGAGCAAGATTCGTCTTGTTTGCCTACCACGCAAGATTATTTGACTATGGCGACAATTGTTATCCGCGAGTTGGGTAAAACGGAAACAGGTTTTAAGGCTACGCTCGTTATTGCGGGAGATAGTTACGAGATTACGGTTAGTGATCCTTTTGCGCCAAGGCAAGAGCAAGAATTAGAGTGGTATTTTGAAAACTGGCTACGCTATCCGATGTTAGATAACGTAATGGCAGACAGAGCCAAGACTAGCATTCGCGAATATGGTGAGGATTTATTTAAGCAGGTTTTTAAGTCTAATCCTGATGCGTATGTAAGCTATCGCGAGATTAGTCAAGATTTAAGCCAGGTAACTATTGAGATTGAAAGCATTAGCCCCGAGTTTCAGGCAATTCACTGGGAAGCTTTGCAGGATAAGGAGTCAGCTCATCCTCTAGCTGTAGAGACAATCGTTATTCGCAAAAGTACTAAATCCAAAAAAGTCAAAATTAGAGTTAAAGAATCTCCCACTATTAATTTATTAGTAGTTACTGCCAGACCAGGAGCAGACAGGGATATTCCTCATAGAATTATTTCTCGTCCCCTGGTAGATGTAATTCGCAAAGCTAAGTTGCGAGTAAATATAGAAATCCTGCGTCCTGGAACTTATGAAGCATTAGCCAAACATTTAGAGACCAAAGGAAATGGCTATTATCACATCGTTCATTTTGACTTGCATGGAGGTCTTAAATTTTATGACGATTACCTGGCAGGATTTAAACAACCAAAAAACCCCTATTTATATCCAAGATATGGAAGAGAAGATATTAAGCCATACAAGGGGAAAAAAGCATTTTTAGCTTTTGAAGGAAATCAAATAGGTCAAGCCGATCCTGTAGAAGCATCAGAAATTGCTGATTTATTGACTAGTGAAGATATTCCTGTATGTATCCTCAATGCCTGTCAGTCGGGAAAACAACTTAATCCAACAGAGGCAGAAGATAATCGGGAGACTAGCTTGGGTAGTTACCTGATGGAAGCGGGTATGCAACTAGTGGTAGCTATGGGCTATTCGGTTACCGTTTCGGCTGCGGAAATCATGATGCAGCAACTCTACGAGAGTTTATTTGATGAGCAAGATATCAACCAAGCAATCGCTTCAAGTAGAAAGCAGTTATATGAACGTAAAGCCAGAAAAGCTTTTTTTAATACCGAAATCGATTTAGAAGATTGGTTATTACCTGTTGTTTATAGCAATGGAAAGGTAACTTTTAACCTGAGAGAATTTACACCAGAAGAAGCAGAAGCATACCAAATAAATCTTGATAGTAAATACAAGTTTACCGAGCCTACTTATGGTTTTGTTGGTAGAGATATTGATATTCTCTGGATCGAAAAAGCTCTTTTAAACCACAACATTTTGCTCGTACAGGGCATGGGCGGTGTTGGAAAAAGCATCCTCTTGAGTTATTTAAGAGAATGGTGGCAAGCTACTAACTTTGTGCAAGATAGTTTTTACTTTGGTTACGATATACGAGCCTATACCCTACAGCAGATTATCTTTGAAATTAGTAAGCAACTCTATAACCAATTCGATTTTGAGCGTTTCCAAGCTAAAAACCTTAGTGAACAATGCCAAATAATTTCTCAGCAACTAAGAACTAACCCTTATGCCTTGATTTTGGACAATCTGGAGTCAGTGACAGGGCAAGCTTTAGCGATTCAAAATACTCTAGATGAGCCAGCAAGAGAAGAGATTAGAAAATTTTTGGCCTCGTTAGTTGGCGGTAAAACCAAGATTATTCTTGGCTCGCGCATTGCTGAGGAGTGGTTACAAGCCTTCACTTTTAAGGAGAATAGCTATCAGCTCCGAGGACTAGACTCTCAAGCACGCACCGATCTGGCAGAAAGCATTTTATGCGAAGTAAATAGTAAGCAGTCTTTGGCAGAGATTAAAACGGATGATTCTTTTGGGCGGTTAATGAAGTTGTTGGCGGGTTATCCGTTGGCGATGGAGGTAGTGTTAGCTAACCTGAAAAATCAAACAACCAAGGAAATTCTAGAACACCCTGAAAAAGTAGAAATTGAGCCAGAAGTTTACACTAGGTGTATTGAGAATTCCTATCGAAATTTATCTAAAACCAGCCAAGAGTTATTGACTCTAATTGCACCTTTTCAGGGGTTTATAAATAATGAGTTTCTATATGTGTATAAGGAAGAATTAGGCAAACTTAAGCCTTTTAAAAACTACGATCTGAAAAGCCTGGAAGCTGCCATCAATGAAGCAATTGGCTGGGGATTACTATCCCCAATAGATAGCAATTATCACCAGCTACTAACTATCCAACCCTTACTTCTCTATTTTCTAAATAACAAGCTTAATTTCAAAGATGGGGAATTCATAGCCTACTTAACAAAAACCTTTAAATATTACTACCAAGGTAGATCACAGTATTACACAGACTTAATGAAGTCCAAAGATTCCCGTAAAAAGAAATGGGGTATTAGTATTACGAGCCGAGAATATGAAAATATCCATAAGACTTTGCATATATGTGTAGGTCAAAAAGAAGAAATCTACACAGTTTGGTATTGTCTTTATACTTATTTAGGATTAATTCAAAATAAACGTGAACAGCTTGAATTAACTGAAAACATATATAGATTGATTTGTCGATACAATTCTGCTTCTGCTTATTATAACTGGGAGCATGATATTATTCCTGTCTTGGGAAATTTGGGGAGATGCTATTTAGAAAAGCGAGACTTTCAGCAATCGAGGAAAATATATGAAAATAATTTAAGCTTGATAACTCAATTCGGGAACATTGAAAGTAGCCTTAGAAAATCTTATTTAGCTAATTGTTACCATCAATTGGGTGCAGTAAATCAAGAACTCAGAGAATATAATCGAGCCGGGAATTACTATGATAAATTTCTTGAAATTAACGATGATCGCTACGCTCAAGCCCATACTCTGCATCAATTAGGGCTACTAGCACAAAAATCTAGAAGGTACGATCAAGCAAGAGAATATTATCAAGAAGCTCTCGCTATCTACATTGAATATGAAGATAGCTACTCTCAAGCTCGCACTTACGGACAATTAGGTTCAGTCTCCTTAAATTTAACCAATTATGATAAAGCAAAAGAATTCTACAAGGAAGCTATCAAAATCTTTCAAGAATATGGTGAAATTTATCCGCAAGCAATTAGTTTTTTCCAATTAGGTAGAATTGCACTGAAGTTAAAAGACTATGACCAAGCCAAAGATTACTACAAAAAAGCCTTAGATATCGACATCAAATACGGCAGTAATCGCTATGAACAAGCTGGAACTTACGGACAACTTGGAATGCTCTCAGAAGAGTTAACCGAATGGGCAGAGGCAAAAAACTATTACTTGCAAGCATTAGACATTTTTGCTGAATTTAACGATCAATCGAGCTTAAATCTAACTATCAGAAACTTAGCTCGTTTGCATCAAAAAACCCAAGATCAAAGCCTGATTATAGAAGTCGCAACTAGATTTGAAACCACAGAAGAAGAGATCAACGAACTTTTTACAAAATTAACAACTCAAGCCCAGTAATCAAAAATTATTTTTTCCACTCAAACTCTGGAATACTACTATTCACAAAAATATTACGCAATGTTCCAATCGGTAAATCCCTACCTTGATGATACGGAACAATTACTTGTAAATTCTGCTGAGAATTGCGCCACTTTTTATGACTTCCCTTCTGACTAACCAACTCAAAACCATACTTTTTTAGCAACTTCTCAACCTTTTTGGCATCCATAGGAAGGATACGGACACCCATTAAACCGTAACCTCGCGAACTATCGCCTCAGAATTCAGCTGAATTTCACTAGGTTCTAAATACAACTCAATAGCTTCAAGAATATTAGTCAAAGCCGCTTCCTCAGTTTCCCCACAAGAAACACAACCAGGCAACTCAGGACACCAAACAGCCCAATCACCCGTCTCCTGATCACATTCAAGAATCACACGCCATTTCATAATTGATAAAAAACTGATTGTTTTACCATTCTAAATTAGTTTGATTTTTTGCATAAAAATAAAAACCAGGATTTAGAGACTTAATCAACCCAAGAGCAATGATTATAAATCTTTATCTACAAGTAATTTTTCACCTCAATATTCTCATCAGAAAACAAAACAAGCTTAATATTTCCTCCAGTTATTCTTGCTTATTCTCATAACAATTCTGCTGAGGCTGAGTAAATTAACCAAAGCTTAGTCTCAAGCAGGTTGATTACTCAATCCCAAAAAGCTTAAAAAATTGAGCGATTTTAATAACTCCAAACTAAATCTCAAAAGCAACCCCTTCATTCACAAAATTAGAGAAACTCTGCTGAATCGAACCCAACTCAGTTTGATCCACAAACAAATAAGTCCCTGGCTGATTAGTATTTTGCAAACGATAAATACTTTCACCAATCCCAGATCCAGCCTCAATCACATTAAAAGCCAAACCTTCCTCAACAAAAGTGTCACTAAAATTCTGGTTAATCGAATTGCGCTCCGCCTCACCCACAAAAAGATAAGTCCCTGGTCTGGTTAGATTCTGAAACCGATACATCCCCACCAAGTCATCATTCGCCTCAGCCCCCACATTAAAAGCAAAACCCTCCTCCTGAAAATTAGGGTTATTCTGCCTGATAGAATTGCGCTCTGATTCCCCTACATAAAGATAATTTCCTGGTTGATCTCTATTTTGCAAGCGGAAAATAGGCGAATTTAAACCTTCAGAAGTATCAGCATTCCCCGATAATTCTGCACTACTAAAACCACTACTCTCTGAAACATTAGTAGCTGGAGCATTAGATTCTGACTCATTAGCAGCAGCAACATCCACATTATTATCGATGCTCACACTATTATTATTCACGTTATTGGCGCTAGTTGCCGCAGGTCTACCAAAAACCTGCGTCCAATAATGGTTGAAATTAACTTCACCGCGATCATTTGCTAAAAACTCGTAACCAATTCCAATTTCAGTAAAATTTGGATTTAAAATATTTTCCCGATGTCCAGGACTATTTATCCACGCCTGTACTACCTGTGCTGGAGTTCTTTGCCCCGCTGCAATATTTTCACCTAAAGCCCTGTAGTCATAATTATTTTGTTCTGCCCGATCGCCTAAGCGATCGCCATCTAACCCTGTATGACTAAAAAAGTCATTTACTGCCATATCTTCACTATGACCTTGGGCAGTAGCAGATAACTGACTATTCAAAGTTAAAGGTTGTAATCCTTCGTTAGCACGCTCAACGTTAGTAAGAGCGACTACTTGAGTGATGAATTCAGAAAGCATAAATAATCTCAGACCAAAAGACGACATGTGTGTTCCCACCTTTATAAATCCTGATTGGCTTATACAGAAGTGATCTCAACCCACATTTATCTGTGTTCCTAGAGAGCAAATGTATTATATTTTTTTTATAATTAATCCAGCCAGTAAACTTGTCGCTGAAAAGAATATGTCGGCAAAGTAATTTTGTTGCCGCCAAAAATCTTAGCGATCGCTTTCCAATCAAGTGTAATCCCGAAAACATGCAACTGCGCTAACCCCAAACTTAGGACTCGAACATCATCTGTCTGTGGATCAACTTTAGTGCAAATAACAGTCTGATTATTAACTTCTTCTGATGTAAACGAATTAGCAATTTTCCAGTCAAGCTTAGCCTCAGCCACATCCGTCCAGGAATCATCAAGAGATGATTTGACTAGCTCTAGCAAATCACTTGAAACCTCTGAATCACTAACAATTTTCACTTTAGGATAACTATCCCGACCTACCTTACCTTGCCAAAAATCGCTTGGATTCTCTTGGTTAAGAAACTGATTTAACTTAGCTTGCAACTCTTCAGTTGAAGCCACGACACAAGCCAACCGATGATTAAAATGCGATCGCCCTAGATTAACCGTGTGACAAATATCGGCTAACTCAAGTTCTGAATGGTTAGCTAAATAATCGGCATAATCTTGAACTAATTGCTTAAGAGCAGGTTTATTGCGAGCCGAAAGAGTAAAAATGTTGCTGATTGGTTGCTGATGATTCTCTTGTCTATCCAGTTTGGGAGCTTCGGCAACCACCACATGGGCATTGGTTCCACTAAAGCCAAAAGCACTAACCCCAGCAAAACGAGATTCTTCGTCCGAAGACCAATCCCGATTCTCAGTAGGTAAAACAAAAGGAGAATTCTGCCAATTTAGTTGCTCGTTGGGCGATCGCAAATGCAAATTCGCAGGAATAGTCTGATGTTGTAGCGCAAGGATAGTTTTAATCAAGCTGGCAATACCAGAAGCTGATTCCAAATGACCGATATTTGTCTTGACTGCGCCTAAAATTAACTGCTTATTCTCGTTAAATACCGAACTTAGGGCTTCTAGCTCGATTAGATCACCCAGAGAAGTTCCTGTTCCGTGGCTTTCTAAATAACTAATTTGTTGTGGATCAATTTTGCTATTGACCAAAGCCTGTTTAATCACTGCCTGCTGTGACAGACTATTTGGGGTGGTGATGCTGCTAGTGCGCCCATCTTGATTAACTGCGGAACCAAGTAAAACCGCCTTGATGGGATCTTGATCGGCGATCGCATCACGCAGTCGCTTCAAAATCACGATTCCACAACCTTCCGAACGCACAAAGCCATTAGCCGAGTTATCAAAAGTTTTACACCTCCCATCAGGAGAAAGCATTCTGGCTTGAGAGAAATTAATACTCACCTCAGGGGCAATTAATCGATTCACCCCACCCACAATCGCTAAATTAGATTCGCGTTCCCGCAGACTTTTAATCGCTAAATGCACCGCTACCAGAGAGGAAGAACAAGCCGTATCCAAAGAAAGACTCGGCGCAGTGCAACCATAAAAATGGGACATTCTACCCGATGCCAAACTGTGAGTATTGCCCGTGGTTAAATAGGCATCAATTTGACTCGGCTCGCGGTTGAGTAGCTGATGCCAATAGTCTGTCCCACAGATACCAATAAATACCCCTGTCGAACTCCCTTGTAAACTATCAGCAGCAATTCCCCCATTCTCTAGAGCTTCCCAACTAACTTCTAGTAATAGTCTCTGTTGTGGGTCGAGACTAGCAGCTTCTTTGGGGGCAATCCGAAAAAAAGAAGCATCAAATTCTTTGAGATTCGGCACAAAGCCACCCTGAGCAGTACAGATTTTGCCAGGAGTATTAACCGCATCATTGCAATAGCGATCTTTTGTCCAATGTTCGACAGGGACTTCAGTAATAGCATCCTTGCCTTCTAGCAACAGTTGCCAAAACTCCTCAGGATTATTCGCTCCAGGAAAACGACAACCCATGCCAACAACAGCGATCGCTTCATGTTTTGCCTGTTCGATCGCTTCAAGTTTTTGCTGCATTTGTTTTAATGCCAGCAGCGCTTTTTTGGTGGGAGATAGATTTTGAGTGCTTAATTCTTCCAAGAGCTTAGTTTAAGAGTTTGTCTGAGAAGTATAAATAATTTACCTAACTAAAACCAATTTAATCGGGGGATTCTTCCCCCGCGCCCCTTTTCTCGCGCGTTCCTTTGCGCCGTAGAACGACGCAGGGTCGCTCGCCACATATTGGGGAGGATTACGACTGATAGGAAATCGTCTCAAAAATTGAACTTAGTCAAATCGAAGCTAGGCTTCACGCTTAAAGAACGAGTCTGAAATCCAACAATTTTATTGAGTTTATTATAGAGATGCCAAAAATAATTCTACTAATTCTTGGGTGTTAACTAAAATTTCTGCTCCCTGAGGGTTGAGATCCGCAGTTCGATAACCTCGATCTAAAATATTCTGCCAGGCAGTTTGCACAGACTCAACTGCTAAATGTTCGCCCCACTGCTCTAACATCATCATCACACTAGCGATCGCTCCTAGAGGATTAGCAATCTTTTGCCCAGCAATATCAGGGGCAGTCCCATGCACAGGCTCATACATGCCCAAGCCTTCACTATTTAGACTAGCCGAACCTAGCAAACCCACCGACCCGACTAACGCACCACCCAGATCGCTTAAGATATCACCAAATAAATTACCAGCTAAAATTACATCAAATTGTTGGGGGTTAAGTACTAGTTGCATTGCCAAATTATCGACTAACATCGTCTCAACTTGCACATCAGGATAATTTGTTGATAACTCTTTAACTAGTCTTGTCCAGGGGAGATTAGGTAAGGCATTTTCTTTATGAGCGACGGTTACATGTTTTTTTCTGGCTTGCGCTTTTTGGAGCGCAACATGGGCAATGCGTTTAATTTGCCAGTCTTGGTAATACATGGTGTGATAGCCAAAATCATCACCCCGATGAGACTTACCAAAGTAAATCCCACTCACTAGCTCTCGCACAAACAGAATATCTACGCCTTTGAGCTTTTCTGCTTTTAGGGAAGACTTAGCAAGCAAACTCGGTGAAGTTTTTACTGGCCTTAGGTTGGCAAAAAAATCGAACCTTTGTCTTAGCTCCAGCAAACCCCCCTTATTAACTGCCCCAAACAAAATCCCATCAGACCCAGCGCAAAGCTCGGCAGTTTCCTCAGGAAAATAACAACCATATTGCTCGAAAGCTTTCTGCCCAATAATCGCAGCATCAACTTGTACTGTAAAATTATGCCGCTTCGCTACTGCTTGCAAAACTAGCAAAGCTGCCTCCACAACCTCCAGACCAATCCCTTCACCTTGAATAGCCACAATACGGTAGCTCTTGGTCATAAACTTTTGATCATAAATTTCGCATCACCAGAAAACAATCAACCATTCACAATTAACCATCAACAGTTAACAACGAACAATTAAACCTAGAATTCACCCCTACAAATCAACAACACAAAATTATTCCTGCTTCGTCGCCATCACCGCATAAAAAGGATCAGCCCCAGCCATTCCCAACAGTTGCAAGAAGCTAGGAATAGGAGCCTGTTTACTAATCACTTCTGGTTCGCTATAACCAGCAATTCCTTGAAAATATTTTTTAACTAGCTCCACCCGATTCGCTTCGCTATTATCTCGCCAAATTGCGATCGCTTTTTGGGCAAACATACGGTTAGAAAAGCTAACAATCACAATTCCGCCAGGCTTAAGAACCCGATAAATCTCGGCAAAGATCGCTTCTGGATATTGCAAATATTGGACAGAAACCGTAATTAAAACCGCATCAAAGTCTTCGTTATTCAGAGGTAACTTAGGATTTTGGTTGAGATTCTGAACAAAATAGTTATCTAGGCGGGGGTTTTTAGCTAACTCCTCTCGATTCATTCCATGACCTTCCACATGGGCGAATTCCAGCTCGGGCAAATGAGAAACCCAACTACTCATCAAATCTAAGATGCGAGTATTGGGCTGTAATTTTGTTTGATATAAATCGGTTAGCTGCTCGATAAAACCAGAATCAACATGAGTTACAAAGCGAGGTGCATCGTAAAAATCGTTATCGTTTGCGGGGTCTTGTTTAGTGCGATGTTCTGGACGGAGCAACATTATCTAAAATCTTTGATCAGTTGAAGTTTGTTATTTCTAAATTTAGTATGACAAATCTTGAGTTACTAAGGTCAAGATTTTTGGAGAAATTACGATTAATAATTTTAAGAATCAAAGCAAATAGAGGATCTTAACGGCTAAAGTTATCAACAAATCACATCAGAATCTGATTTGTTGGGAGGCAAAAACACTCGTAACTCCTATTTAATAACTAAAGTCAAAATCAAAAAGATAATAACTAAATTTGTGTTTTTAGGAT
>CALKUU010000032.1 GCA_937996665.1 uncultured Xenococcaceae cyanobacterium
AAAACATCTCTTGTCCCCGAAGTTGCCACAATCTTAAACCCTAGATCGATAAACTCTTGAATTACAGGAGCGACCAAAGTCTTATCTCTGCCGTTCATTGAGACAAACACCGTCCCGCTTAGAGTTATGCCCACGCCAGCAGCAATCTCCGCTTTGGCAAAAGCCTTACCAAAATCACTATCTATTCCCATTACCTCACCAGTAGATCGCATTTCGGGGCCGAGCAAGGTGTCGCTCTCAGGGAACTTGTTAAAAGGTAAAACTGCTTCCTTGACCGCGATATGTTTGGGGACAACTTCCTCGGTGACTCCCAGAGAAGGCAAAGTTCTTCCCGACATTACTAAAGAAGCGATTTTGGCAAGTTGTACCCCTGTTGCTTTTGAGACATAGGGGACAGTCCGCGATGCTCTGGGGTTGGCTTCGAGGATATAAACTGTTTCCCCTTGAACCGCATATTGGATATTCATCAGACCAACAACACTAAGCGCATTGGCTAATTTTTTCGTCCAGGTGCGAATTGTCGCGATCGCCTCTTCTGAAAGCGACTGATAAGGAATTGAGCAAGCCGAGTCACCTGAGTGAATCCCTGCTTGTTCGATATGTTCCATAATCCCGCCGATCGCCACATTGCCTTCCAGGTCACAGAGGGCATCAACATCAACCTCGATCGCATTTTCTAAGAACTTATCAATCAAAATCGGGTGATCTGGTTCTACTTGCACCGCATAGGTCATATATCTTTCCAAATCTTGATCAGAAAAGACAATTTCCATCGCTCGACCGCCCAATACATAGGAAGGACGAACCACTACCGGATAACTAACTCGATTGGCGATCGCTAAAGACTCTTTGAAGCTACGGGCAATTCCATTCGGGGGTTGCAAAATATCTAGTTCGCGGAGAATCTTCTCAAATCGTTCCCGATCTTCAGCTACATCAATCGAATCAGGAGAAGTACCCCAAATTTTCGTCTTGCTCTCATTCTCAGCCAAATATTCTTGGAGAGGAATCGCTAGCTTTAAAGGTGTTTGTCCGCCAAACTGAACGATTACCCCTTCTGGGTTTTCGGCTTCGATAATATTAAGGACATCTTCTCTAGTTAACGGCTCAAAATATAGGCGATCGCTAGTGTCGTAGTCAGTCGAAACAGTCTCAGGGTTGGAATTAACCATAATTGTTTCATAGCCAGCATCCGATAAAGAAAAAGCAGCGTGACAACAACAGTAGTCAAATTCAATTCCCTGCCCAATCCGATTGGGGCCACCCCCCAAAATCATTACTTTGGGTCGATCCGAAGGTTCGATCTCGTTTTCCCCAGCATCGTAGGTTGAGTAATAGTAAGGAGTAGAAGATTCAAACTCGGCAGCGCAAGTGTCTACAAGTTTGTAAACAGGTGTGACTCCTAGGGATTTACGATAGGTGCGAACTTCGTTCTCCTTGGTTTTGGTTGCAAAAGCAATTTGGCGATCGCTAAATCCTTTTTGCTTAACTTCCCGCATCTCAACCGCGGAAATATCCTGTAAAGACTTACTAGTAATAACTTTCTCTGTATCTAAAATCTCCTGAAACTTATCGAGAAACCACATGTCAATTGCTGTTAGCTCATGGATTTCTTCAGGACTCATTCCCAACTTCAAACCATGATAGATACTAAAAATTCTTTCTGGGTTGGGGGTTCTGAGACTAGAGCGCACTTGAGGAATTGTGGGCAACATTTCTTGTTTATCGCAACCAAAACCATAACGCCCGATCTCTAGAGAACGTAGCGCTTTTTGAAAAGACTCACAAAAGGTTCTCCCAATTGCCATCGTTTCCCCTACCGATTTCATTTGAGTAGTCAAAATTGGTTTTGTGCCTGGGAATTTTTCGAAGGCAAAGCGAGGAATTTTGGTTACTACATAGTCGATTGTTGGTTCAAAAGAAGCAGGTGTCTTTTTAGTAATGTCATTAGGAATTTCATCAAGGGTAAAGCCTACGGATAACTTAGCTGCAAATTTGGCGATCGGAAAGCCCGTTGCCTTAGATGCCAAAGCTGATGAGCGCGAAACCCTCGGATTCATCTCAATAACAATTACATCCCCGTTCATTGGGTTAACCGAAAACTGAATGTTCGAGCCGCCAGTTTCGACACCAATTTCGCGAATAATCGCTAAGGAATAATCTCGAAGACGTTGATATTCTTTATCGGTTAGAGTTTGGGCAGGAGCAACCGTAATCGAGTCCCCAGTATGCACCCCCATCGGGTCAATATTTTCAATCGAGCAAATAATTACGACATTATCTGCCAAGTCTCTCATCACTTCTAGCTCGTACTCTTTCCAGCCTAAAAGCGATTTTTCTACCAAAATTTGATCGACGGGTGAAGCATCAATTCCTGACTGGGCAATGCGCTCATATTCCTCTTGGTTATAGGCGATGCCGCCCCCAGTACCCCCAAGGGTAAAAGCAGGACGAATAATTAGGGGATAGCTACCAATTTCAATCGCGATTTCCTTCGCCTCATCCATAGTGCTGGCAATTCCTGAAGGACAGACAGGGACGCCGATTTTTGCCATTGCTTCTTTAAAAAGTAAACGGTCTTCTGCCATTTCGATCGCTGGCAGTTTTGCCCCAATCAGTTCAACATTGTGTCTTTCTAAAGCACCATTTTTAGCAAGAGCAACTGCCACATTCAGAGCAGTTTGTCCTCCCATTGTGGGCAACAGCGCATCTGGTTTTTCTTTGGCAATTACCTTTTCGACCATTTCAGGTGTTAGCGGTTCGATGTAAGTCCGATTCGCCATCTCGGGGTCGGTCATAATTGAAGCTGGGTTTGAGTTGACTAATACAACTTCATAACCCTCTTCTCGTAAGGCTTTACAGGCTTGTGTGCCAGAGTAGTCAAATTCACAAGCTTGCCCAATAACAATGGGACCAGAACCAAGGAGTAAGATTTTTTTGAGATCTTCGCGACGAGGCATAGACTGTACTTTTCCGCTAACAAAATATATCCAGCGCATACATTCTATAGCCTATTGACGCTAATACTAAGCTAGTGATCAGGAAAAGATAACAATTTAAGGATAAAAGGTTGTTAATTTTGGGGTGTTGGCAGAGTTCGGAGTTCGGAATTCGCTTGCCCTCCAATGGGGGGAGTTAATGGTAGGGTGTGTTCCTGGTTTTCAATATTGGTTGAAGAGAATTCAATTGGGTTGGGGAACGCACCGGAATGATTATTGATTGTTATGTGTGATATTTCTCTAATGTGTTTTATAAGATCGGCGATCGCACGGCTACGATCAAAGTAGGAGTTAATGGTAGGGTGTGTTCCTGGTTTTCAATATTGGTTGAAGAGAATTCAATTGGGTTGGGGAACGCACCGAATTCATTTATTGTTGGTTGTTGATTATGCGTCACGTTTTATCTGGCTACAAGATCGACGATCGCCCTAATAACCCCAATTACAAATCTGGAAAAGTCATAAAAAAATCTAGTTAAGCAAAGTTACCTAGCTACAATCGTTACTCCGAGCTTAATAAACAGATAATATAAATGGATAAATTTCGGATTGAAGTACTTGCAGCCACCTCAAATCCTCAACAGTTGGTGTGGGCTGCCATGCATCAAGACTATAGTGAAGACTTTGTTTTAGACCAAAAAGACAATTTTCCTGATGAAGCTAAAGCAGGAGAATTGGTAATTAAACATCTATTGGCTGGTAACCGTGGTCACTATGGCCCGATAGAACATCCCCAAATTACTTTTAATGTGGGTTACTTTCCTCACTCAATGATGCAGCAGGTCAGAACTCATCGGGTGGGGGTTTCTTTTGATGTTCAGTGCTTAGCTGGCAATACAGAAATTACTTTTGTCGAAGCTAGTGAGCAAGAAAAAAAGATCAGGATTAATAAACTGCACGATCTTTGGGTTACTAGCCAAAAGTATCAGCAACAACTACAAAAAATGTCTTTGCGCGTTTTAAATGAAGCGACAGGACTATTTGAAACTAGTCATCTCCAAGAAGTCATCTGTAGCGGTCTTCAACCCGTTTATCGCCTGACTCTTGAAGATGATAAAACGATCGACTGTACAACCAACCATAGATTCTTGACTACTCGCGGTTGGCAAAAGATGGGAAAAGCGATCGCTCTAAAAACTGCCGCCGATAATAAAGTCACTTCTTTTAGTAAAGACTGTTTTGTTTTCTGTAATGGTATTGCTGTTGCCGACGATGTTCGTGAACAAGCTTCTCTAGGTGCAGCTCAGCGCAAATCAAATAGAACAAAACTCAAAGCTCATCCCGTAAAAGTAGCAAAAATTGTCTATTTAGGTTTACAGACTACTTATGATCTTGAGGTTGTGGACCCCTGGCACAACTTTGTCGCCAATGGGATGGTTGTGCATAACTCATTTCGCTATACAGGTTCGCGAATTATTGATGTTGTCGATGGCAAAAGAAACCTAGAAGATGTCTTTTATCTGCGTCCTGTGGGTAACTATACAAATCGCCAGGGCAAACGCTATCTATATTCAGAGGAACAGAGACAGCAAGATCTGCAATGGTGTTTAGATGCTTGCAAGCTTTATCAAACCAGAATTAATCAAGGACTCTCAGAAGAACATGCTCGGAGTTTAATTCCTTTTGATGCTCGGCAAAATTTTGTGATGAGCTGCAATACGCGATCGCTAATGCACCTTCTCGATCTGCGGTGGAAAAAGGATGCTCAACTAGAAGCGCAAAAGTTTTGTGAGTTGCTTTATGTTCACTTTGAAGAGTGGATGCCTGCATTAGCCCACTGGTATCAGGACAACCGAGCGAAAAAAGCCAGACTGTCACCCTAGTTAAGACTATTCCTCTAATTTATAGAGATAAGTTGGCTCAAAGAATTAGTCTTTAGAGTCGGTCAAAAAACAATGATTTTGTAGCTTCTTGTTTTTTGATTATTTTTTTAGGTAAAAAAACTAGTTTTTTTGACTGGTTTTATTAGAAATATTAAGAAAAAATTAAATACACTTAATCAGTTTTAGCTTAATTGTTCTAAACCTAAATTGTTTTCAATTAATTATTGCTTAAAACCCTATCGACTTCTTCACTTTTGTTAGGAATAACTTCCTAGCCATCTATACCTATAAGACTCTAAAATCCTATTATGATTGACTTAAAGAGGGATCATTATTTATTTACCTAGCAAAAAAAATAGTTATAAGACTTTGTAAATTTAGAAAAGTTCCCATCTCTAAAAAGATTTTTTTTTCACAAATAACTACCAACTTTTTTACTTTTTAAGTTTAATTTAGTAATCAAGAAATCGAAACAGATACCAAATAAATAACAAACAAATACCAATCATGAAAAACAACATTAAAGCTCTTCCTCTATCCCTTGCTCTAAGTTTCCTAGCTCTAATGGGTGCTTGCTCTTCTGTAAACAGCACTCCTAACTCTGAAGTTCCTGGGGAAAGCAATTCTGTAATCCTTGACGGTTCTGAAGACACTACTGAAGCTGTTGAAGATTTGTCTCCTGAACTAGATGAATCCGCAATTGACACTGAAGCTACTGAAGGCACTGAGTCTGCTGATGTAGATGCTATTGACGGTATCGAAGAAGAGTCCGCAATTGACGCTGAAGCGACTGAAGATGCTGAGTCCGCTGAATTAAATCCTCTTGATAATCTAAGAGAAGAAGCTATTGATAGCCTTGAAGAAGAATCCGCAATCGACACTGAAGCTACTGAAGGCACTGAGTCTGCTGATGTAGATGCTATCGACGGTATCGAAGAAGAATCCGCAATTGACACTGAAGTTACTGACGAAGTTGAGTCTGCTGATGTAGATGCTATCGACGGTATCGAAGAAGAGTCCGCAATTGACACTGAAGCTACTGACGAAGTTGAGTCTGCTGATGTAGATGCTATCGACGGTATCGAAGAAGAATCCGCGATTGACACTGAAGCTACTGACGAAGTTGAAGCTGCTGAAGGCGAAGATGTCCCTGAAATCATCCTTCCTGAAAGTGATTCTGCTGAAGTAGAAACTGATTCTGAGTCTGCTGAAAACAACTTAGTTCCTGAAATTGAAGCTGAATAGTATTAGTGCCTTAAGTCAACTAACGTTGACGGTAATTAACTGTTAATTAAAAAGTCTTCCTTAGATATTAAGGAAGACTTTTTTTTGATGTCTATTTTTTGAAAGACTTACTAAATGGTATTCTTTTCCTTTGCTTAGAGTCTGTTTGAGCAGTATAGAATATTTGCTGCCCCCAGATTTAGGAGCTAGAGGCAAAATCACGAAATCAAATCTAGAAAAATAAGGCGTTACTGAATCAAAGCAATTATCCATCAGTAACGAATATTTAGCCTGTGTGCTTCCTATCTCAAATCAGCAATGTCAATAATTTATTCTCCTAAGAAATGGCGGCTTTAACCAAACCTAGAAATAAAGGATGAGGATTGCTAGGACGGGAAAGAAATTCAGGATGAAATTGAGTTGCTAAGAAAAAAGGATGGTCTTTTAATTCAATAATTTCAACCAGTCTGCCATCAGGAGACGAACCGCTAACTTCAAATCCTGTCTCTAAAAACAAATTACGATAGGCATTGTTGAATTCATAGCGATGTCGATGACGTTCATAAACTACTTCTTCTTGGTACAGAGAAAAAGCCAGAGTGTCGGCTTTTACCCGACAAGGATATAGCCCCAAGCGCATTGTTCCTCCCAAATCGACTACATCATGTTGCTCGGGCAATAGGTTAATTACTGGGTTGGGCGTGTCTTCATCAAACTCAGAACTATTTGCTTTTTCTAAGTGAGCGATGTTCCTTGCCCACTCAATTACAGAACACTGCATACCTAGGCAAAGTCCTAAGAAAGGAATTTTATTAGTGCGTGCATATTCGATCGCCCCGATTTTCCCTTTGATACCTCGTACCCCAAAGCCCCCAGGAACAACGATTCCCGCCACATCTTTCAGATATTGTTCAGCCCCGTTTTTGCCGATGTCTTCTGCGCTAATCCAGGTTAATTTTATTTCACTTCCAGCAGCGATCGCTGCATGACCCAAAGCTTCTACTACCGATAAATAAGCATCAGAAAGCTGAATATATTTACCAACGATCGCAATCTCGATTTCACGCTCAGGAGAATTCATCCTGGTTACCAAATTTTGCCAGCCCGATAAATCTGGTTCTCGTTTTTCAAGTTGGAGTAGGTCTAGAGTCTGCTGGGCTAAGCCCTCTTGTTCTAAAAGAAGGGGTACTTCATAAATGCTGCTAGCATCTCGTGAGTTAATTACTGATTCTTCGGGTACGTCGCAAAATTCAGAAATCTTATGTTTCAATCCCGAACTTAGTGGTTTTTGACTCCGACAAACTAAAATATCGGGTTGAATCCCAATTGAGCGTAATTCTTTAACCGAGTGTTGAGTCGGTTTAGTTTTCATTTCTCCTGCTGCGGAGATCCAAGGAATTAAGGTCACATGCATATAAACCACATTATTGCGACCAACATCCTTGCGAAATTGCCGAATTGCTTCTAAAAAAGGCAGCGATTCGATATCCCCTACTGTGCCACCAATTTCAGTAATCACCACATCAGGATTGGTATTGCTCCCAACCCTCATGATTCTTTCTTTAATCTCGTTGGTGATATGGGGAATAACCTGAACTGTCCCCCCCTGATAATCGCCTCTTCTTTCTTTGTTAATTACAGCTTGATAAATCGAGCCTGTAGTAACACTATTGAGGCGAGACATCGAGGTATCGGTAAAGCGCTCATAGTGACCTAAATCTAAATCGGTCTCAGCCCCATCATCGGTTACGAATACTTCCCCATGTTGAAATGGGCTCATTGTCCCTGGATCGACGTTGATATAGGGGTCAAGTTTTAAAATCGATACTGAATAGTTGCGAGATTTTAGTAATCTACCTAAACTAGCGGCGACAATTCCCTTCCCAATACTGGAAACAACTCCTCCAGTAATGAATACATATTTAACCATAATAATTTTTCTGCCTGCCCGCTAAATACAATATCTATTTTGAGTAACTTAAACTATGAAAGCCAATCTAGATAAAGCTTGCTGTAAATAATTTAAGGAACGTAAGATTGATGTTTCAAATATCAAATTGTATCAGTACCCAGGTTTAATTTCTATATGTTTCT
>CALKUU010000033.1 GCA_937996665.1 uncultured Xenococcaceae cyanobacterium
TTTGTCTTTAATTTTCAAAATCCTAGCCAAACTCTGTCTAGATTAATGCGCTACGAGTATTTTGGCTATCCCGAAGATTTTATTTTCCAGTACCAAAAAGAGGTTACAAAAACCACGGTTAAGGATATTCAAAGAGTTGCAAAGAAATATCTCAAACCTGAGGAAACAGTAATTTTGGTTGTGGGCAATGGTTCAATGATCGATCCTCCGCTTACTTCTTTATCTCAGGAAGTTGAGCCAATTATCATTCCTGAAATAATCAATTCTATTCCTAAATGAGAATCTCGTCTGATTAATTTACGTTTAGCTAAATACAACTGACTGTATTTAGCTAGTACGACGAAAAACAACCATTTCTTTGCCAATTACAGGGCTGCGAGCAATTAAATTATCATTGCTGTCGGTAATCATTAATTTGTCGAATTCCAATTGCTGCGATCGCCTAAACATATCACCCAACAAGCGATCTTGACGGTTCTCTACCAATTGATACCAGTCATCGCTCAAAGTAACACTCACAATACTAGTTGCGAAATCAGGATTAATTGCCACAATCAAATCATCATTGTAATGCTCTGCCAAATTATCTGTTTTTTTGCCAAGAGCGACGATCAGATTTTGCTCGGAAGTTAACTTGGTAATTGGTTGTGGTTCTTCCTCAACTGCCACTAAAGACTCCTCCGATTCCTCTTCTGATTCCGAAAAGCGATCGCTCTCCAGATCAAGTTCTTCTTCTGATTCGGATGCAAGTAACTCCTGTTCAGACTCTAATTCTGATGGGGTTGCCTCAATCTGCTTTGGTTCAGTTTGGGTTAACTCTTCAAGCTGTTTTGCTTCATTCGACCGACTAGCTATCTTTTCTCTAGTTACCTTTTCAAGGTCTATCTTCTTGGGATCTTTAGCTATTTCCCCGATTTCCTCAATCTCCTCTTGGCTTTCCAATGGTAATTCAGCCGTCGATTTAATTACAGGCTTCTTAATTTTCGGCTTATCTACAGGTTTATCCAAGATTGGATTACTGGCAATTAGTTGCGGTAATTCCGAGATAGGGGCGAATTTAAGAGTGAGAGTTATGGCTGCTACAGCGATCGCCGCTACCAAAACACCAACTAGCCATCCCTTCTTTTTCTTGGGAGCTTGATTTTTTGACTTGCCCTTTTTCTGCTTCCTATTCTTTTGCTTATCAGGTACTTTGACTGCTTGTTTGACAGGTTCTTTAGTTTGCGCTGCTGATTTTGTCACCTCTACTGAAGCTTCTGGCTCTGAAGTTTCTGGTTCTAGAGCCTCTGGTTCTAAGGTTTCTGGTTCAGTTGGCACAGAAGAAGTTTCTGGCTCAGACTGCTCAGCATTTTCGGCAACTTGCTCAATGGGAACAACTTCTAACTCATTTTCTTCTGTGGAATCAGAATAAGTCTCTGGCTCAGGCTGCTCAAGAGCTTCGGTAACTTGTTCGGCAGGGACAACTTCTTGTAGAGGTTCATCTATTGAAGCGGCAGAAGTTTCTGGCTCAGATTGCTCTTCATTCTGCTCAGAAGTTTCTACAACTTCCTCTGTGGAGACAACTTCTTGTTCAGGTTCTTCTGTTGTTAAGTCCAAAACAGGTTCAACTTCTTGAGTAATGCTCGTTTCCAACTCAGTAGTTGTTGTCGACAAATTTTGTAGAGACTCCGAGGAAGGCAACTGGGCGGCAGGTGCTTCTTCCAGTTTTTGGACGACTGCCTCCAACTGTCCGATAGTTTCTTTTAGTTGCTCAATCGTTTGATCTTTTGAGAGAGAGCTAGAATTATCTGTTGCCATAGCTTATCTGATCTTGGATGCTAGTCTGAATTTAGGATTCTGAACTTTCTTTTAACACAAAAGAATGAACACTCTACGAGAAAAGAGTATCTTGTCTTAAGAATTTACATCCACCCTAAACATCAGGATTAAACAGAAACATCACCCACAGCAACCCCAGAGAAAAAAAGCTTATCAATACGCCTTCAATCGTCCAGGCAATTAATTTCTTTTTATAGGATTCAGTTATTTCCCAACCCAAAATTTTTGTTGTTGGTTCTTTAGCTGATTCAGCCGCTATTTTCTGACGATTTTTAGCCTCACCCATAATTTTGTTCTTGCCTTAATTAATTACGCTTAATAATATTTGAACACCAAAGTATTTTAGGTATTAGAGGTCAAGATAAAAGGATCACAATATACTAATTAACGAAAATAGCTAAGAAAATCGGAAATCACTAAAAAATTCCCACTTTTCGAAAAACCATAACTTATTTATCTCAACAAAAAAGCCCACTTTTTATAGTGGGCAATCCTAATCCTGTTTAAGAAATATAGTTTTAAGAAACGACAAATTATTGTCTTATCCCGCCACTAAAAATAATTAACTAGCCAAATATTCTCTAATTACAGTTTTGCGCTTTCTTAGTCTGGAGAGAGCCTCTCTTTCGATTTGTCTAACTCGCTCACGACTGATGCCTAGAGATTCACCAATTTTAGCCAAAGTCATAGGTTTACTATCCTCAAGACCAAAACGAAGACCAATAACTTCTTGTTGCTGAGAGCTTAACTCAGAAATTAGACCAGCTAAATCGTTTTTCAAAGAAGATCTGGTTGCAAATTCTTCTGGAGACTGACCCGAATCGACAAGAATATCGCCAAGTTCAGTATCATTATTATCCCCAACTTTAATATCTAAGGATATTGGTTGCAATGAGTTAGATAGATAACCCCTAACTTGCTTGGTAGTAAGCCCTAGCTCTTCTGCTAATTCAGCAATAGTTGCTGTTCTACCTTGCTTTTGAGCTATTTGCCTTTGGGCTTTCTTAATTTTATTGAGCTTTTCGGTGATGTGGATAGGTAAGCGAATTGTCCGACCTTTCTCAGCGATCGCACGAGTAATTGCCTGACGAATCCACCAGTAAGCATAGGTAGAGAAACGGTATCCTTTGGTAGGGTCAAATTTCTCGACACCTCTTTGCATCCCAATTGTTCCTTCCTGGATCAAATCGAGAAGATCTAAATTCCGTTTTAAATATTTTTTAGCGATCGAAACAACCAATCTTAGATTAGCTTCGATCATTTTGCGCTTAGCAGATTCGCCGACCTCAATTTCATTCTCTAGAATCTCAGGGGATAGTTCTGCTGCTTTTGCCCATTCCTCTAAGGTTGGTTCAACTCCCAGTTTCTCGGTGAGTTCCTGTTTAATTTCAACAAGAGCAATTTCTCTTTGCACTTTTTTAGCGTATTGAATTTCTTCCTCATGAGTAAGAAGAGGAACTCGACCGATCTCTTTTAAATAGCTTCTAACTAAATCGTTAGACCTGGTAGTAGATTTCATAATTATTTCTTAAATTTGGCTGGTAGGATTCGAATCTGATTGTCTAAGTTGAATATTTGGTAGAAAGCTGAAGTTAGAAGTCTGTATTTATGAGAGCGATAAATTGAGATTGTTACAATGAACGGCTAGTTCAAGTTCCATAATTATTTCCGACTCTCAGTTCCTCAAAATAGGGTTTTTGGTTTCCTACAGCCTCTTACTTACAAGTTTTCTTTCTAACGACAAGATTCAACTGGCTTTTTGAGCCTCGACGAATAGGTAATTGTTCTTAAGCGGTTAATAAAAGTATAGCTCCTTAATGTTAACTATTGTAAATATTTTAAATATTTTTTTAATATTCTAGTTTTTTCTTCTCATTTTCAGTACTGACAGGAATAGTACGCAATCACTTTTTTCTAGCGCCAATGTCAACTAGCATAACGAGATCAGGGCAAAGGAACTGCATTATATGCAACAAAAACGAGTATTTAAAATGATCCTTAGCAAGACAGACAATTATGAGAAGAATAATTGCTTATCTTAATTATTCAATAAAAATTCGGGGCAATTTCCCCCTTAGACACAGAAAAAGGCGATCGCCCATAAACAACGTAATGTAAACAACTTAAATTTCTTCAAGAAAAAAATAATTAGCTATAAATCCCTGTGGTAACTTGATGGGTGACTCTGCATTCTGATTGATTTAGAAAGATTCGTTAACCCTCAAAACTTAGTTCATGTTCCAACTTGCTAAACCTTTTTATCCTCTCTTGCTTGCTGCGGTTAAAAGCGATCCAGAAACAGCTCATCGGCAAATGTTAAGCCTGTTAACCAAAATCGAAAACTCGCGTCATGGCAGTTGGGGAAAATTACTAATTAAGCAATTAGAAAGTTCTTTTTGTTTAAGCGATCCTCGCTTACAGCAAAAGCTCTGGGGTCTGGATTTCCCCAATATATTAGGTCTAGCCGCAGGCTGTGATAAAGATGGCACCGCAGCAGGAATCTGGTCTAGTTTGGGTTTCGGCTTGGCTGAGTTGGGGGCGGTAACGTTACATGCTCAACCAGGAAATCCCCGTCCACGGATGTTTCGCTTACCAAAAGATAAAGCTGCGCTCAATCGCATGGGTGCAAATGGACTAGGAGCAGAGGTAATGGCAGCGACTTTAAATGAAACTTGGCAAAGAGAAGGAAGGAAAATTCCCATTGGGATTAATCTGTGCAAATCAAAAATTGCTTCTCTTGAAGCAGCAGGGGAAGACTACGCAGGAAGTTTTGAGCTATTGATGGATACAGCCGATTACTTTGTGGTTAATGTTAGTTCGCCAAACACCCCAGGTTTAAGAACATTACAAGCAGGTGATCAGCTCAAACCAATTTTGTCATCATTGCAAGCAGTAAATAAACAAAACAAACCAATCTTAATTAAGATTGCACCCGATCTTGATTGGGAAGGAATTAAAGTAATTATCGATTTGGCTTTGGAGTATAAATTAGCTGGAGCGATCGCTGCCAATACAACTATTAAACGAGAAAATCTCAAAACCAAAATCTTGCCCGAAACAGGCAACCCCCTAACCGAAGAAGCTGGAGGCATCAGCGGCTTACCAGTCAAAGAACGCTCCACCAAAATTATTCGTTTTATCTACAAGGAAACCCAAGGCAAGTTACCAATTATTGGGGTGGGGGGCATTTTCACTGCCGAAGATGCTTGGGAGAAGATCACAGCAGGAGCTAGCTTGCTTCAAGTTTATACAGGCTGGATCTATCAAGGCCCTTGGCTCGCCAAAGATGTCCTCGGGGGGCTAATCACCAAATTGGACGAACATAAGCTGAAACATATTAGCGAGGCAGTTGGCTATGAAAACAAAATCTAGCTATCAATTTTGTTTTGGGAAAGTTTGGAGTTAGGAGTTCGGAATTAGGAGTTAGGAGTTAGATAATTCTAATTTGCTAGAGCATTGGTTTGGCTGTTAAATAATTTGGGTAAAGCCCCTTAAAGTTAATGATTTTGAGAGTTATAACGATTAAGTTAATTTTGCTGTTGCTGCTAACGGGCTGTTCTCTAGAAATTAATAAAAAAGACCATCTTAAGTATGGCAATCCTAGCCAAGCCAACACTGAAGATAAAAACAACTATTTAATGCAAAAACCCCAGTATGCCCTGTCTTATAACTGCAAAAAAGGGATTGCAAACTGGGTTAGTTGGCAACTCGATTCTAGTTGGTTAGGAGATACTAAACGCGCGAATGACTTCCGACCCGATCAAGATTTACCTGCTGATTGTGAACCAGTCTTGCCCTCAGATTATCGCGGTAGTGGCTATGATCGCGGACATTTAACACCCAGTGGAGATCGCACTAATAATCAAGAAGATAATAGTGCCACCTTTTTAATGACTAATATGATTCCTCAATCTCCCGCTAATAATCGAGAAGTTTGGCGAGAACTAGAAGAATATAGTCGGGATTTAGTTGATCAAGGCAAAGAGCTATACATTATTGCTGGCTCAGATGGGCAAAGAAAAAAGCTAAAAAGAAAAGTCACTGTCCCTGTCTTTACCTGGAAAGTAATTTTAGTTTTAAATAATTCAGGCAAGATCGAAGATGCGATCGCCGTAAGAATCCCGAACGCCGAGAGAGTAGCGAATAAAGATTGGCGCGACTATCTAGTTACTATCGATGCGATCGAGAAAAAAACTGGCTATGATTTCTTTTCGCTAGTCGAGAAAGATCAACAGAAAAAATTAGAAGCAAAAGTCTATCAATAGATTTATTTATTTACTCAATTTGTCTTGCCAACGTAAGTTTCATGATAGCTGAACAGAAATTTCTACCAGCTCGATGAGCAAGATCGACCTACTTTGATCGGATCAAGACCATTAATCAAAACTTGTTCGCTGCTCAAGCGCAATCATCCACCTTTCCATCAAAGATAATCATTCTTATTTCTAGAAGCGATCGCATAGAAAAAAATTATAATTTGGTATCGGATAAAACCAATAATACTCAAATCAAATAGCAAAGCCATGAGTGAATACTTTAATGTAGTTATCGAAAAAGATGAAGATGGCTATTTAGTTGCTTCTGTACCTTCCTTAAAAGGTTGTCATACTCAAGCAAAAACAATGGATGAATTACTAGCAAGAATAACAGAAGCGATCGAACTTTGTTTAGAAGTAGAACAAGAGGAATTTAAGCCCTTAGAATTTATCGGGGTTCAAAGAATAGCTATCAAAAAATAAAATGAGTAATATTCCTGCTGTAAGCGGAAAAAAGATGATTAAGACTTTAAAAAAAGCTAATTTCTCTGTTATTAGAATTAAAGGTAGTCATCATTTTTTAGCTCATCCTAATGGTCGAAAAACTGTAGTTCCTGTCCATTCTAATGAAACAATTGGTAGAGGCTTATTTGCTCAGATTCTAAAAGATTGTAATTTAACAATTAATGAGTTTCTAGATTTGTTGTAAATTAGCATTTAGCTCAAGTGCTCTCACTAAGAAGAAGAATATTTATGAGATCAAGAAAAAACTAGTAATGATTTCTTCCTCAGAATAAAAGAAGATAAACAGGCTAAATTAGAAACTATTACCTATCGATAAGGCTATTGATCTTTCTAGGTTTCTACAGATATAGTTTCAATCCCTAAAATATTTCCGTTTGGAGTCTGACCCAGAATATATACTTTCAACTCTACTTCCCCTAGCCGATAAACCTTAACGTCTCTTAAAGAGTTTTTAAGAAAGCCAACTAGGTCTTGATAGCGCTTACACTCGGCTAATTCTTCCTCCCCATACCAATCTTTACTAGCCGTAGCACCCTGGAAAAACTCATCTAATTCTTGACCTTCAATTTGGGTGGACTCTTGAACTGGATTAACAATATCTGGATTAATTGCCGCTAATTGAGTTCTAATCTGAGCATCGAGCTTAGCAGACTCCTCCCTAGAATCTTCCTGGGAATCTCCCGCTGTTGATTGATTTTCGGGCTGATTTTCCCAGCTCACAATTTGCCAAGGATAATCGGACTCGCTTAACCAAAGCAACCCAACAGTTAGTTGTTCTAACTCTTCAATTAATTCTTGATCACTCATAAATTTATTGCCCTAATCACTCTTGGCTTGAGATTAATTATCAACCTTAGCTTGCTCCCTTCTATTTTGTTAAGGAAAAAAATATTTAGTTATTCACCGATTATCTTTTCTCAAGTTCTTTTGATAGTTGCTTTTGGGAATTATTAAGTTAGGGGAACTTATCAAACAGCTTTTAAAAACGGTTAATGAACTTATCAAGTAAATTTTGCTATTCTTTGCTCATATCTACTTTTCTGGTCACAACTTCTGGAATTGCCAAAGCACAAATCGGACGAAATTGTTTTTTGGTGGATGCTAATGGCAATGCGATTAATTTGGAATATCTTTGTGGTGGCGTCCAGAATAACAATAGTTTACCCAGAAAAAGAGCAAAATCTGTCAGCAATAATTTTATTGTCATTCCCATCAAAAGAAGAGTTGGGGGAACACCTGTAATTGAAGCTAGGTTCAACGATGAGCGCTCATTTGAAATGCTCTTTGATACGGGGGCAACTATTACAGTAATTACTGAAGCGATGGCGCAAGAACTGGAATTAGAAAAAAACGGTCGCTTACCTTTTCAGACTGCTAGTAATAATCTTATTTACTTCGATACGGCGATGGTGTCTTCGGTGAAAATAGAAGACAAGGAAACTAATAATCTCAATATTGCGATCGCTCCTACCTTGAATATTGGTTTACTAGGTCAAGACTTCTACGGCGCTTACGACATCACCATCAGGTCTAACACTATCGAACTAACTAGAAGATAAATAGTTTGGCGCTGCTGATTTGAGATATAAAGCACACAAGATAACTGTTCGTTGTTAATTGTTCATTGCTTTCAAAGTACAAAATCTAAAAATCGCACTTTGATTCAGAAACTCCCTAATTTTTATAGGCTTTGGCAGAGGCTCTAATCCAAACTGAGGCAGCAAGTGAAAAGGGAATCAGGATAAAAATAATCCCTGAAACTAAGGCATGATCTCTAACCGCAGCAATAGAGGACATCGCCGCGATTCCCAAACCACAGTAAATTAGTCCCAAGATGGGGATGCCAAAAACTAAATAAGCAAATTTTGTATCAGAATCCATAATTTAACTAGTTTTTTCTAGTTTGTAGGTTTTTCAGTCATGATAAAAAATTAAATGAATTTGATTACACTCAACTTAATCCGAACTTTTTTCAGTTTAGTGTAAAAAAGCGAATAGCTCTTTAAGGCGATCGCTCTTAGTTTAGCTTGGGGAATAATTAAACCAAGATTGAAATTTATAAGATAAATCGTGTTAGATCAAAATGGAATGGGCGCTCAGCTGATTCATGAACTAGCTGAACAGGGTGATGTTCAGGGTTTGCAGCAATTGCTTGAAAGTGACCCAAATTTAATTAACGCCAATGGCTGTTTTGGCATGAAACCATTACACTATGCTGCTAGAGGTGGCTCAGTTGATTGCATTCAGCTACTGATCAATAAAGGCGCAAAAGTTAACGCCAAATGTGTTTATCAAACAACCGCGATTTTTGAGACAACCACCGCTGAAATTGCCAAGATATTAATAGAAAATGGCGCAACTTTGAATCTAGTAAGCGAGAGGGGAAGAACTCCTTTAGATATGGCAGTTCAAAGTTTACAAGTTGATGTTGTTCGTTACCTAGTAAATCATGGTGCTGATGTTAATTACTGGGAAAAACTTGATTTTTTCCGTACCATGACCCAATGGGCATTGGTTGAAATCGGAAATAAAGATCAGGGAAAAATCAAAGCGTATCAAGTTTTAGAAATACTGCTAAAAGCTGGAGCAAATCCCAATCTTAAAAATTTGTTTGACAAAACTGTTTTACACGAAGCTAGCAGATGCGGATTAACTAGAATTGTTGAACTACTTTTAAATTATGAAGCAGATCCATGTCTCCGCGATGCCAACCAAAATAGTTGCTTTGACTATGCCAATAATTACCCAGAAATCTTAGAACTATTTGAGCCTTACAGACAAAATCTAAAACCTGTAATCAAAAAGCAAGACACGCCTGAACAACTCATCACAAGATTAAGAAAAATCCCCAAGTTTAAGGACTGTGAGTTTAAACCTTGTACAGAGGCAGAAATTGAAGATTTAGAAAAAAGAAATGGAGTCAAACTTCCTGAAGCTTATAAAAAATTTCTGAGAATTATGGGACATGGAGCAGGTTCGTTTCTAGAAGATGATCATTGGTATATCTTTTACGAAGACTTTGAAGGTGATGACTGGATGTCTTTGGGAGTCAAGTATTTCAAAATTCCTGAAGAGGAATATGATGATTGTTGTCAAGAAGAAATAGATTGGTCAATAGATTTTCCCAGCAACTTTTTTGTCTTTGCACATAGGGGCGGCGATTATTCATTAGGATTTTTTGGGAATGAAGTCAGTGAAGACCCACCAATATATACAGTAGAAGGATCATTCACGGTCAAAGACTATGAAAATCAGATCAAACGAGTCCACGGAAGCTTTTGGGAATTTTTTCAAGGGATGATCGAATATTACGAGTTTTATGCTGACCCCAATAGATTTAGCAGCAATCAACCAGAACCAGAAACTCAACCTGAAGCTGAAATAGAGTTAGAGCCTGAACCAGAATCTCAACCAGTGAGTTTCATTAAGTGCCTAATAAATTTTTTTAGAAGGTTGATTTAATCTTCACCATCTTAGTTAGGAGCTAAACCGAAGCTGATATTTAACGAACACGACTCCAGTCAATAATCTGCTTGACGGTTTTTTTATATTGTGGCTTGTGAAACTTAAACTCAAGTAACTCATAGTCATCAAAATAAAAATCAGCACCAGGTGGTTTCATTTTCCATACCAAATATTCGCCTTGATAGATTACCTGGCTTGGGTTCATAATAATTCTGGCATTGCACAATGAGCACAAGTTAAAAAGTCATATTTTCCTGGATTAATTATCGACTGTTTTAGACTCTCAATGATCACAAGTGCATCTTTTTTCTCTCTCCATTGGCTGATATTTGCATCTTTAGGGATAGATACTTCTAGTAAATCAACTAATGGCTGATTATCAATCAGAAGAATTAGATTTCGGTTTAGGGTAGCTTTGAGATTTTTTCTAAACCCTAATATTCTTACTGGTCTCATGAGCGGTAAAGAGGATAACTTATCTAGGATAATGCCACTAGTTAGCTCGAAATTTTCAGTAAGAAGGAATGCTGGCACCATCTTAAACTAACAGTCACATTCATTCACCTATTGAACACTGATAATATTCCTGAACCTTACTAATTAACTCCTGAGTAGAAAACCCCTTAGTTAAAAAATCATTCCCCCCAATCCGTTTAGCCTCTTGGCTCCACTCCTCAGCCAAGCGAGAAGAAACAACAATAATCGGGAATTGCCAACCCTGCTTTCGGCAACGATCAATTAACGAAAAACCATCAAGATTCGGCATTTCAATATCAGTCAGCATTAGAGCAGGTAAAGGATTTTTCTGTAACCATTTCCAAGCCTCCAAACCATCAACGCAAATATGGGTTTCATAACCATAGGCAGCAAGACTCGATCCAATACGACGACGCATTAAAGCCGCATCATCGACAATCAGA
>CALKUU010000034.1 GCA_937996665.1 uncultured Xenococcaceae cyanobacterium
CACGCATCGATCTATGATCTGGAGGCTGTTTATGGCATTGGAGAGGAAATTGCTGCTTCGATGTTCCAGTGGTTACAAGTTCCCACCAATCAGGCGTTGATCTCTTCTTTGCGATCGCAAGGATTGAACTTTGAAGCCGAAATTAAAGCTAGTAACTCGGCTGACTCTAGTCAGGAATTGGCAGGAAAGACTTTTGTAATTACAGGTACATTACCAACTCTTAAACGCAGTGAAGCCAAAAATTTAATCGAGCAAGCTGGGGGCAAGGTAACTGGTTCGGTGAGTAAAAAAACTGATTATTTGTTGGCAGGGGAGAGTGCTGGGTCTAAACTGACTAAAGCTCAAGATTTAGACATTTCTATTCTTAACGAAGCCGAGTTACTAGATTTGTTGAAAAATTAAGAATGGAATTAATAGTTTATTGCTTACTGGCTTTAACACCTATTGCCACAGTATTTTTATTATTGGTCATTGCTAGACGGCCTGCTAAGCAAGCAATGCCGATCGCTTATTTAGTAACCTCGGCGATCGCTATCCTTATTTGGCAAGTTCCTGGGCAAGTATTTGCTGCCTCCACTATTCAAGGGTTAGTGATGGCAGCCGAAATTCTCTACATTATCTTTGGTGCGATTTTACTGTTAAATATTTTGAGAGAGTCAGGAGCGATCGCTACTATTCGTCAAGGATTGTTAGCTATTTCTCCTGATAGACGCATTCAAGCAATTATCATCGTGTGGCTATTTGGCAGCTTTTTAGAAGGTGCTTCTGGTTTTGGCACACCTGCTGCTGTTTGTAGTCCCTTGCTTGTTGCCTTGGGTTTCCCCGCCCTAGCAGCAGTAACGATCTCTCTGATTGCCAACAGTACTGCGGTGGTATTTGGAGCAGTGGGTATTCCTGTTTCTTTAGGGATAAATACTGGTCTGGAGGGGACGCCGATTGTAACTGATTATCTTGCTAAACAACCTTACAACTACTCAGAATATTTCAGATTGATCGTGATCAGGATTGGTGTACTTAATGGCATTATTGGTACTCTGATTCCCTTGTTAATGGTCTGTGTTTTAACTCGCTATTTTGGAGAACGTAAATCTTGGAGAGAAGGCTTTGAAGTCTTCTGGTTTGCTTTATTGGCGGGGTTAGCTTTTACTATTCCTTCTGCTCTGACTGCAATTTTTCTGGGCGCAGAATTTCCCTCTCTGATTGGCGGTTTAGTGGGACTAGCGATCATTATTCCTCTAGCCCAGAAAAGGTTTTTGACACCCAAACAAGTCTGGGATTTTCCTCCTACCGAGGCTTGGGCAGATGAATGGTCTGGTAGCTTACAAGCATTAATTAGTAATAAAGGAAGAAACTTGACCCTAACATTAGCTTGGATACCATATGTTTTAGTCGGTTTGCTGTTAATGCTATCGAGATTATCTTGGCTACCCTTGCAAAAGCTGCTTAAAGAACCCAGTTTTAGCCTTGCTAACCTTTGGGGAACGGAAATTAGTACTAGTTCTCAACCTTTCTATTTACCAGGAACAATTTTTATTTTGGTGGCATTCCTCACGTATTTTTTACACCGCATGAATTGGAATTCGACCTTAAAAGCAACGAGAGAGGCTGCTTCAACTTTGTTGGGAACGGCTTTAGTTTTAGGAGCTGCGGTGCCGATGGCGAGAGTATTTATTAACTCTGGCTTTAATCAATCTGGACTTACTAGTATGCCCGTAACTCTAGCTGATGGGATGTCAAGTTTAACTGGTAGTAGCTATCCTTTATTCTCACCTATTGTTGGTGCGATCGGCTCCTTTATTGCTGGTAGCGCTACGGTTAGTAACATGATGTTTTCTTTGTTTCAGTTTGGTGTCGCTGCTAAAATCGGTGTTTCTGGGGCAATTATTACTGCTTTGCAAGGAATTGGCGCGGCTGCGGGCAACATGATTTGTGTATCTAATATTGTTGCTGCTTTAGCGACAGTGGGTTTGGTCGGTTGTGAAGGGCTATTAATTCGTAGGGTTTTGTTACCTTTAGTCTATTATTTATTGGGCGCTGGAATTTTAGGAGCGATCGCAATTTACATCCTTTAAATAAAGCCGACAGCAACCTTATATCTAGTGAGATAATTGCCAATTTTGATCAGTCTATTTTTAGGGTCTATTTTTTTAGAAAAATTTAGTATATGAAATCCTCTCAGCAACCAACTCTTCTTAATAAAGCCTTGGGATGGGTGGAAAAAATCGGTAACAAATTGCCAGACCCGATTACGCTTTTTTTTCTGCTGGCAGTTATTACGATTGTTCTTAGCGCGATCGCTAATGGTCTTAATCTCTCAGTAACTCATCCAGGCACAAAGGAAATAATTAGCGTAGTTTCGCTAATTACTCCTGCTAGTCTTCGCCAGATAGTTACCGAAGCAGTAGCCAATTTTGTTAACTATCCCCCCTTGGGAACAGTACTAGTGGCAATGTTGGGGGTAGGTGTTGCTGAGTCTTCAGGGTTGTTGTCGGCTCTGTTGCGCAGAAGTGTTTTATCTGCCCCTGCTGGGATTATTACCCCAGTAATTGTCTTTGCTGGGATTATGTCCAACTTAGCTAGTGATGCTGGTTATGTCGTACTGACTCCTTTAGGGGCGTTGGTGTTTCTGGCTTTTGGTCGTCATCCTTTGGTGGGTTTGGCAGCAGCATTTGCAGGAGTATCTGGTGGTTTTAGTGCCAACTTGATTGTTAGTTCTCTAGAACCTCTTTTGGCAGGAATTACCGAGGGTTCGGCACAATTAATCGATCCGAGTGTGACGGTTAATCCTCTTGCAAACTATTACTTTATGGCAGCTTCAACAGTACTAATTACTCTAATTGGCTGGTACATCACAGATCGCATTGTTGAACCTCGTCTGGGTAGATATGAAGGTGAGCAAAATTTAGCTATGGATAGTCTTAGCTCAGCCGAAAGAAAGGGTTTAAAGTGGGCAGGTTTAGCTTTGCTAGTCGGTGTGGCTTTTTTCCTGGTTCTGGTTTTGCCTGCTCAAGGAATTCTGCGCGACCCTGAGAATTTTACGATTGTGCCTTCACCTTTTTTCCAAGGGATTGTGCCAATTACGATGGTTCTGTTTTTGGTTCCCAGTATTGTTTATGGCAAAGTGACAGGCTCGATTCGCAACGATAAAGAGCTGGCTACTGCTTTGGCGGAGTCGATGAGCAGCATGGGTTACTATATTGCTCTTGCTTTTATGACGGCTCAGTTTCTCGCTTATTTTAAGTGGAGTAATCTGGGGATAATTTTAGCTATCCAAGGCGCGAATTTTCTGCAAGCGACTGGCTTTACTGGGTTGCCTTTGCTAGTTACTTTTATTTTGGTTAGTGCTTTTATCAACCTCTTTATTGGTTCGGCTTCAGCAAAGTGGAATCTGATTGCACCTGTGTTTGTGCCGATGTTGATGTTGGTGGGCTATTCTCCTGAGTTTACCCAGCTTGCCTATCGAATTGGTGATTCGACAACGAATATTATTACCCCCTTGATGCCCTATTTCCCGGTGGTGGTAGCGATGGGTTGCAAGTATGACAAGGATCTAGGGATTGGTACTTTTGTCGCGATGATGTTGCCCTATTCAATCGCTTTTTTAGTTGGTTGGACAATCTTTTTTATGATTTGGTTTAGCTTGGGAATTCCCTTGGGGCCAGGGGCAAGTGTTTATCTTTGATTGGGGGCGTTGTTGATTTGAGGAGTGACGCATTAAATAAAATTGTTTGTTGTTAATTGTGCATTGTTAATTGTGAATGGTATTTGGAAAAATCTTACTTACTACCTCATAACCACTTAAATTTACTAGAATTTTTGAGTTTTAGTTCTTTTATGTAGTCGTGAAATCCAACTTTGATATCACTAGATTTATTTTTGAAGCGAATTCTTACTTATAGAAGCTGGCAACTTTTTTCTAAGCCTACCAATCGATACGGCAGGGGTTTCCCAAGGGATACCGCTTCGCATATGGGGAGGTCGTAATCCTCCCCAATATCTGGGAGCGACCCTGCGTCGTTTTACGGCGCAAAGGAATGCGCGAGAAGGGGTGCGGGGGAATAATCCCCCGATTGATTCGGGATTTAATCAAGATTAATTATTCAACTCGTAAAAATAGGCTTCAGCTCCAGCTTGGGAAAACAAGTCTTTTCTATTTCCAACTTGATCAAGATAATCCCTAATTTCCTGGCGTTCTTTGGAGTCAGCACGAACGATAAACCAAACTGGATAACCTTGCAGTGGTTGCAGATCGATCGCTAATCTACGCTGTTTGTCAGCTAGGGTTGTTTTCTTGTCATCAAAATCAACTGTTCCCTTGGTGTAGTCAAGGTTTTGATAACCATTCAACTCCAGATAATAATCAAAAGCCCGATTACCCTGCTCATAAACATAGATCTTTCCTCCTAGTTGCACCTGCTCTGCTACATAAGCAATGACTGGTCTGATTTCGTGTTTTTGCTCAGGCTGAAAAATAAAGTTACTAGCTCGATAGAGGTTGGTAAACACCAAACTGTAAAGACAGACAATTCCGAGTAGTCCAGATAAAGCTATTAACCAAGGGCGTTTTCGAGAACTAATTTGCTTGAGGTTAGAGATCTTTTCTAATAAGAAAGCAATTCCCTCGGCGATAATCATGATTGCTAAGGGGGCAAGAAAGAGAACTAGGCGATCGCGGAAAGGATATTTATGAAGATAGGCAGCAATAATCGTGGCAACAAAAGGAGAAATTAGCGCCAGCCAGATAGTGCGCCGAGTCTGGTAGCAAACTACACAACCCACAACAAAAGCAAAGATCCCAATGCCATCAGTGATGCCCCGAAAGCCGAGGGGATGATAGAAAAACTTACCCAAAGCATCGAGTAACCAGACAATATCCACCCAAGAACTAGGATATCTGGGCGCCCAAGAAGCACTAAGATCTTGATTGCTAAGGGTATTAACAATCGTCAACCAGTAAAACAAACCAAAACTAACAAGCCAGCTTAAATAAATTGGTAAGCGATTAACCAAAGTTTGACGCAGATATCTTTTCTTGATGGTTAATAAGTTCCAGCCTTCCAAGCCTGCAAGCATAAAAATTGAAGGGTAAGAAAACCAGATTGCCAAGCTGCCTAAACAGGCAAGTCCTAGGATTTGTTTGCTGGATAAAATCTGTCGGTGAGCTTTAACTAGTACCCAAAAGATAAGCAGGGATATGGCAACATCGCTAGAGTAGGGTTTTAATTCAGTAGAAAAATAAAGCAAGTAGCGACCACAGGCAAAAAGAGCGATCGCGATGGGGGCAGCAAGAGCAGAACTATATTTACGGACTAGGCGATAGAACAAAACCAAGGATGCAATGCTGGCAAGAAAGGGAACTAACCGCAGTGCATATTCCCCATCATTCCAAAGCTGAGTTATTAGTTTTTCTAGCCAAAGAAATCCGAGGGGAGCAGCCTGATTATTATCGAGGGTTTGGGTTAATTCTGAATAAGAGCGGTTAATGATGTTGAGCGCAAGATCTACTTCATCACCCCAGAGCGATCGGTTACTAAGGTATTGGATTGTGCGAACTACAAGACCAAGGAAAACTAGGCAAAGGCTGAGATAATTGCCAATCTTGAACCATCTTGTTCTGGGTTGCTTATTCTTGTTGTCTAACGAAGAATTTTCTTCTAGTTTCACTTGCTTATCTGCTCAATATTTCCGCTAATATTCGAGGTTTATGATATTTCATTCTTGAATTTAAGGGAATAAATTAGCAAGTTTTGGAAAAGTAAAAGGTGATCGCTCTAACTAAAACAAAACAACTCTGAGAATCTTCGATTGATAATTGATGTACCATATAAGATACAGTTAGGAGAGGAAAGATATTGAAAAGACTACCAGCTAGGTTTTTTCGCTCCTTGGGAGGTGTAGAGCCGGTTAAAGATTGGCTGAAAACCCTGAATCGCGAAGATTGTCGCTTGATTGGTAGTGATATCAAAGATGTAGAGTTTAGTTTTCCCATTGGATTGCCCTTGTGTCGATCTCTTTCGGGTTACAAGGATCTTTGGGAGATCAGGAGCAAGATAACTGGGGGCAAAATTGCGCGGGTTATTTTCTACATTAGTGGTGGCGAGATGATTTTGTTGCATGGTTTTATCAAAAAGTCCCAAAAAACACCAAAAAAAGAAATAGATTTAGCTATCAAACGTCAAAAGGAATACCAAAGATATGAGTAATAATCCTTGCATTGGATCTAGTTTCGATGATTTTTTAAAAGAAGAGAGTCTGTACGAAGAATGCAGCGCCATAGCGCTTAAGCGAGTCCTAGCCCGTCAGCTAACCGAAGAAATGCAACGGCAAAACTTAACTAAAACTGAGATGGCGAAGCAGATGCAGACATCGCGGGCGCAGTTAGATAGATTGCTTGACCCAGAAAAGACGGGGGTAAGTCTGGAAACTATTACTAGAGCCGCGACGGTTGTAGGTCGCCAAGTAAGGATCGAGTTGGTTTAATCCTACACATTGTTATTTTTGTGACAACCAATCTTCTAACTTTGCTAATTAGATCCATTTTCTTGCCATGACTAAAATATCCAATCCCAAACGGGATTATCAAATTTAGATTTACTTGAGTTTTCAACAACCACTAACAAAACAATCTAATTTAGAGATATTCAATTGCTTCAGTGAAATTGAACTTATTAAATTACTGCTAATTCGCCTTCTTCAAGAACAATTTTCCTAAGAACGATCGCCGTAAGTTCCGTAAATCATATTTTCTAAGATGCTATTTAAGTTAGGAAGTTAGCCTAACTCTGCCAAAATTTGTTCAATGTCTTGGCGCAGACTGCCAAGTTTATTTTGCACAATATCCCAAACAATTTGGTCATCAATCGTAAAGTAAGCATGGGCGATGATATCTCTAAGTCCAGCTATCTTTCGCCATTCTACTTGAGGATAGCGATCGCGGATTTCTAGAGGGATATTTTTCACTGCTTCGCCAATGATCTGAAGATTATGTACCACCGCATCAAAAGTTAGCTCGTCATTAACCAACTGCTCGTAACTCATTGACGTTGTGTAGCGTTCGATTTTACGGATGCTTTGGAGAATGTCAGTCAAGTAAAGCTTTAGGCTACGTGACATAGATTGCTTCTTGTAGGACTTTTTGACTAATTTCTGGTTTTAAAGATCGTTTTGTAACCAAATCTACAGGAACTTGAAACAAGTCTTCTAAAAAAAATTTCAACTCCATGTAACTATCAAAAGTAGATGCACCTTCAAACTCCACTAAAAAATCAAGGTCACTTTCAGGCGTAGCGCGATCGCTAGCAACAGAACCGAATAAGGCTAGAGAATGAACGCCAAAGCTCTTAATTTTCTGATGTTGTTGAGTCAGGGTTTTGACAATATCATCGGATTTGAGTTTCTGGGAAGTCATTTATAAAGTAGTCTCGAAAGTAGTCTCGGATTTTATCAATATTGTAGTTTAGGCTGGATAGAGTATGTAAGGCGATCGCTCTACTCAACCTCTAACTAATATTTAAAAGTCGCTCAACATTTACATTAATCTCAGGAAAAGCAATTGGCTTAATAACCCCAGTAGTTAACTCTTGCTGAACTTGATAGGAATTATTTTCTAAGTCTCTAAATAGCCACAGCTTATTATTCACCAAATCAATTACCCAATATTCCCCAATGCCATTGCGACCATAAGTGACAGATTTATCGTTGACAGATTTATCGTTTAAATCTTTAGCTAAAGTCTTATTCGCGATTTCTACCAACCAATAAACATCCTGCGAATAGGGATGACGTGAAATGTATTGAGTATAAGGAGCAGAAACAACTGCAATATCAGGCTCTGGTTCGGAATTATCGAGGGTAATAGGATGCGCTTCCCTTACTATTGCCAAGTTACCTAATAAATTTCTTAGATAGTCAGCCACCGAGTAATTAACACTTGAATGCAAGGGACTCTCTGGACTCATACTTACAATTTCTCCCTCTAATAGCTCCACAGATTTATCCGCAAAAACTCCCGATTCAACTATTTGATGATAATCTGCGACAGACCACTTGTATAAGGTTTTCATCCCCAAGCCCTCGACCTAATTAATTACATATATCAATTATCACTCAATGTTAGCAGTGGCATCAAAAAAGGTGGGATAGACCCACCCATTAGTTAGAATTACAGCACTTACTATGCAGTTGCTAAGCCACTATGTTTTAACAAAGGCTCAGTCTGAGGCTCGCGTCCACGGAACTGTTTAAACACCTCCATCGGGTGCAAACTACCGCCCAAAGACAAAACCGTATCGCGGTATTTCTTGCCAACCTCTGCTACAGCTTCCTCATTATCTAAGCCCACTTCCTCAAAAGCAGCAAAAGCATCTGCACTAAGAACTTCAGCCCACTTGTAGCTGTAATAACCAGCCGCATAACCACCTGCAAAGATATGCCCAAATGCACATAAGAAATTATCTTCGGATAGGGGTTTTAAGACCGTGCTAGTTTCAGCGATTTTGTTGCGGATATCGCGAGGGGTTAGCTCGCCACCTGGTTGATAGTTGTGGTGCAAGGCAATATCTACCATACCAAAATGCAACTGGCGCAGCATTCCTGAGCCACTCATATAGTTTTTGGAGTCGAGCAGTTTTTGATAATATTCTTCGGGTAGAGTTTCCCCTGTTTGATAGTGTTTTGCCATTCCAAATAGAGTCGGACGGTCATAACACCAATTTTCCATAAACTGGCTGGGTAGCTCGACTGCATCCCATTCCACATTATTAATTCCCGATGCCCCGACATAGTCAATGGTGGTCAGCATATGCTGTAAGCCATGCCCAAACTCATGGAAAAGAGTTGTTACCTCACCAAAAGTCATTAAGCTGGGTTTGTCATCTACTGGAGGAGTTTGATTACAGATGAGGTAGGCAACGGGCAGACGAGTAGAGGTTTTGCCCTCAACAGTCATGGTTGCCCGACCGACGCAATCATTCATCCAAGCACCACCTCGTTTTTCGGCAGGACGAGAGTAGGGATCTAAATAGAAATTAGCGATCGCTTCACCCTGCTCATTATCAACACGGAAAAAGCGCACATCTTCTTGCCAGACAGGAGCTTCCCCATCGGCTGCAACAATAGTTACCCCAAAGATGCGTTTAACTAGACCAAATAAACCTTCCAATACTCTTGGTAGTGGGAAGTAAGGACGAAGTTCTTCGGCGTTGAATTTAAACTTGGCTTCTTTTTGCTTCTCTGCCCAATAGGATGTATCCCAATGTTTGAGGTCTGCATATTTAGGATCTGACTTAGCAGCAAAAGCTTTTAGTTCTTCAAACTCTTTAACCGCAGCATCATAAGAAGCTACTCGCAATTCTTCAGAAAGTTGATCTACCGCAGCTACACTAGGAGCCATTTTGCGAGCTAGGCTAAGCTCAGCAAAAGTATTGAAACCAAGGATGTTGGCTTTTTCTTTTTTAAGTTCTAGAATGCGATCTATGTTGGGGTTATTATCTAATTTCCCTTCAGATGCACGAGAAAGAAAGGCTTTATAGAGTTTTTCTCGTAGTTCGCTATTGGTTGCATGCTGCATGAAAGGAATGTAGCTTGGATAGTCGAGAGTAACTACCCAAGGTCCTGATTCGGGAGTTGCTTTACCCCCCTCAGTCCCCCCTGCAAGGGTGGAAGAATCGTTATTCCCTTCTTCTGTAGGAGAGGGGCTAGGGGAGAGGTTAGCAGTCTGTGCCATTAAGCCCAAAGCACTTGCTGGCAAACCTTCAACGTCTTTTTTATCGGTCAACTTCAGCTTAAATGCTTTAGTTGCATCCAAAACGTTATTAGAAAACTTGGTGGATAACTCGGCAAGCTCTAACTGAATTTGGTTAAATCGCTCTTTGGTTTCACCTTCTAAACCAACTCCCGAGAGTTCAAAGTCTTGGAGAGAAGATTCAACGATTCGTTTTTGGGCAGGCTCGAATTTGTCCCAATCTGCGCTGTGGCGTAAACCTTTGAATGCTTCGTAAAGGGGTTTACTTTGAGATAATTTACTATAAAATTTGACGATCTCAGGTTGCATTTTTTCATAAGCTTCTCTGAGTTCGGGACTGTTTTTAACTCCCATCAAATGACCCACGATTCCCCAACTCCAGCCCAGCTTTTCTTCCATGACTGTCAGGGGTTCAACCAAACCTTCCCAGGTTGGGGTTACTGATTTTTCGATGTTGACTAAATCTGTTTCTAGTTGCTTGAGTATTGCGGTGATGGCAGGAACTATATGGCTGGCTTCAATTTTGTCGAAGGGGGGTAAGCCTTTGCCGATTAATAAGGGATTTTCTGTAATGGTTGCGTTAGTCATATATGCAAGATATTTGAGATAAATCGTATATCTTTATACGGTAACGCGATCGGTCAGGATAATGGGGAGTTTGGAGAGTTGGGATAACCGAAATGACTGTTTTATTGGGTAAAGTAGAGGCATAAAAAGAAGTAAGCTTATTTCCCAATAGCTATCCAAATTGCATCAATGTTATGTATTTTTGAGCCTTCCCAAGTCTTTGTAACTAAAGTAAATCCTTCTTTAGTAATTGATTCTGCATACACATGAACTCTAACAGTGTAAGAGCGGGAATTTATATCACATTCCCCATCAACCATTGAAAGGGCAACGAATACATCATCAGGGCGTTCGCTAAAGTTAACGTCAAATTTTACGTCTATTGGCTCGTATCTATTTCCACTAGCCTTTTGAAGCCTTTCTGTTTGGATAAATCCTTGATCATCTTTAATTCCGATTCTCCCAAATTTTATTATTGGTTGAGATTTTTGCTTTTCCTCAATTTTATTAAGATTAGTAAGAATTTTATTCGCCTGTTTATTATCTTTATCAGCTAATAGATTAAGGAGCAAATTTGCATTTTTAATTTGTTCGTCACTTTCTTTAACTTTTCCTAGAAATTCTCTTAGGTTAGTGTACTTTGTTTCAAGTTGTTTGAAGTCTGTCACTTCAAGTTTTCCTTCAAGTTTTCCTACCCTGCCAGTGAGATGATTTATATAGGAAAAAATTCCCAAAGATATCAATATAAGCAAACTAAAGAACCCGACAATTATCTGCACAGGGATAATCATAGTAAAAGTTTTTGATAGCCTAAAAACTACTATCCCAATATATTCTGTTCGAAAACTTGATGTCGAGGCGGAATAAATACTTATCGTAAAGATATTGCAGTTTATGAAAACTTAATTCCAGCTTGTTTTTCTATTGCTTTGAGAGTTCCGAGAGGAATTATCTTGCTACTATGAATCGGCACGATCGCAGAACGCCTAGTTTGTTTATTGAATAATTTTAAATGCGAACCTGTTTGATTAATTTCAACAAATCCCGCATTTTTGAGTTGTTTGATAACTTGTTTGGCAGTTAATCTTTGGAGTACGTGGCGACATTAACGACTATCTCACAAAACTAATTCAATCTGTTCTGATGATGCGGAATCCTTTGCAAACATATCATCAGGAATCGGTTCGAGCATTAACTTTATAGCATCTTGCAAATTGGCGATCGCCTCTGTTTTAGTATCCCCAAAAGAAGAAACAAAGTTTAACTCTGGACAAGTAGCTGAAAAAGCCTGTGCTTCCTCGTCCCATTCTAAAATCGCTCTAATATTCATGGATTAATCTCTCAAAGACACTTTCTATTTTAATTGCAATCACAAGTTTGAAGTTTGAAAATGCGATCGCCCTGACTAAACATCTTCAACAAAAGCGATTGTTTTTTAATTTAGAAATCTACTAGATTCGAATATTTAGTACCATATATAATATCAATATGCTATCTGATATGGTTCATAAATGAATCCTAGAATTGTAATTGACACTAATGTTCTGATTGGCGCACTAATTGGCAAAAAATATAGTGCTAATCGCAAATTTATAAAATTATGCTTAACGCAAGAATTCACTCCCCTAATAAATAAAACTCTCTTTACCGAATACGAGGATGTTATTAGCCGCAAAGAAATTGTGGACAAGTCAATATATACAGAATCAGAAATTAATGAATTCTTGGATGCTTTGTTAAGTGTTTGTCACTGGATTAAGATCTACTATCTCTGGCGACCAAATTTGCGAGATGAAAAAGATAATTATTTAGTAGAATTAGCCGTTGCCGGTAACGCTCAATTTATCGTCACTCATAATGTTAAGGACTTTCAGCAAAGTCAATTAAAATTTCCCCAAATTCAAATTAAAAGACCGCAGGAGATTATGTAAGTATGGCTGCCATTAACGTTAGATTACCTGACGAAAAACATGAACGCTTAAAAGAACTAGCTAAGTCAAAAAATATTAGTGTCAATAAATTAATGGAAGAACTAGCTACGATTGCTTTGACAGAATATGATGCAGAAACTAGGTTTAAACTAAGAGCAAGTAGGGGTTCTGTAGACCGTGGTTTGGAGCTGATTAATAAATTACAAGAACATTTTGGAGATGAGAGCTAATTTAAGTATCATTCTTAAAAATGCGATCGCCCTAACTAAACATCTTCAACAAAAGCGATCGCTCTAACCCAAAATTAAAATACTTTCTATCAGGCAACAGTTTCACAAGGTTGCAATAAATAATTTTTTCTCTCTATCTGCGGCAAAAGCAAGACAAGCTCTAATATCTTCTGAAGTTAATTCCGAAAAATCTTCCAAAATTTCTGTTTTAGTCATCCCCCCTGCTAAATATTCCAAAACATCAGAAACAGTAATCCTCATTCCTCTAATGCAAGGTTTTCCGCTCCTTTTTCCTGACTCTATAGTGATTATGTTGTTGTAGTTCATAGGATTATTCTGGGTATCTAGGTGAATTTTAAAACAGATTTTTATTTTTAAGAATGAAGTGTTGCGATCGCTCTAATCCACTACCTTCAACAAAAGCGATCGCTTCAAAGATTACAAACTATCAATAAAATCTTCTGGTGCAACCCTAGCTTGTCTCAAAATGCTAGCCAAAGTTCCTACTTTTAATTCTTTGTGGCTAGGAACAACACAACCTATCTCCCCATTCGAGGTTATTTTTTTCATAACAACATGGCTTCCTGTCTGTCTAGCTTTCTGAAATCCCAGCTTCTCTAGTGCTTTAATTGCCTTTTTACTGGAGATTCTAGGCAACTTAGGCATAACTAATATCCATAGTCGTAACGTATCTGGGCGAACTTTCAGTTAAAGGAAATTCTTCTAAATATAGTTTGGTTGCTTCTTTCAACCCTGCGATCGCTTCTTCAATAGTTGTACCTTGATCAACTGTCCCGACCTCAGGACATTCCGCAATGTACATATCCTCTTCTTTATGGATGACAATAGTAAAACTACGATTTTTCATTATCTTTCCCCGGCTGATTACAGAAAGATTATAGACACTAGGAGACTTAAAAAAGTGACAACTAGACTCAATAACCTTCACAAAAAGCGATCGCCCTAAAATCGACTAATTCTTATTCTGTAACTTGCTCAAAATTGCAGCTTGAATTTTCTCATCAAAATTGGGATCGTCAGGATTAACAATTACTTGTTTGGGATTTTGATTGATGCGATCTAGATAAGCTTGGAGCGCTGCTTTATTATTGCGATGCTTGAGAAAATAGTCTTTTAGCTCTTCGTCAGTCATGGTTGCATAATTTATTTGGTTCATTAAATTACTTCTCCATTAGGCTTAATTTGAAACTCTAATTCTTCTTCATATCCTGCGAGGATATATAAGTTTTTAGTTCTGTCGTCTATGCAAATCAAATGAATTGGCTGCAACATCGTATAAGTTAACTGATAACTAACACGGTATAAACTCTGTAATTGTTTAGCCGTAGGCATCTCTTTTTGATTTTAGCTACTTTTTCGCGAGTTCAGTGTAAATGATTTTTTGCGCTTACTTTGGCATCTTGTAAGTTTTTTACGAAAATTTCAATAACAAGAATTCGTCAAAAGCTGGCATTACAAGGTCGCCTTAATCCTCATGATAAAATCTAAGTGATCACATTGTAATTACCTACTGTGGAAACCAAAATTATTGCGATCGGCAACTCTCAGGGGATCAGAATACCTAAAGCGATCGTCGAGCAGTGCGGATTTAAAAATTCTGTAGAGATGAAAGTAGTTGAAGGGAGCTTAGTTTTAACTCCTATTAAGAAGATTAGGGAAGGTTGGGCAGAGTCATTTCAGACGATGGCTGCTAATGGTGACGATGAATTATTAATCGATGATGCTCTTCCCACAGTAGAAGATGAGGATTGGGAATGGTAGCCAGAGGAGAAGTCTACTTGGTGAATTTAGACCCGACAATTGGCTCAGAAGTCCAAAAAAATCGACCCTGCCTAATCGTTTCTCCTGATGAAATGAATCAGTATATTCGGACAGTAATTATTGCTTCGATCACTACCAAATTACGAAGTTACAAAAGCAGAGTTGAGATCGAGTTTAAAGGCAAACAGGGACAAGTCATGTTAGACCAGTTGCGAACAGTTGATAAACAACGTTTAGTCAAAAAACAAGGACAGCTAGCTTTAAAAGATGTTCAGAAAGTTTTGACTATATTGCAGGAAATGTTTGCCTAATAGTGGGAATTTACAAAGACCAAGTTTTAATCTTTAAAAGGCTCAATAATTCCTCCACCCAATAAAACATCCTGATCATAAAAAACCGCTGCCTGTCCAGGAGTTACCCCAAACTGAGGTTCATCAAATACCAAACGCACCCTTCCATCTTCAAGGGGAATCACGCTGGCAGTAACTCCACGAGAGCGATAACGAATTTGTATCTCAACCTTAATTGGTGTTGCTGGTTTAGCAATAGATACCCAATTAACTCGATTAACCATACATTCAGCACGACTACCAGAGTTGCGATCGCCGACAACAACCCGATTCATCACCGCATCTAAGCGCACCACATACAAAGGTTCTGGCGCAGCGATTCCTAAACCCTTGCGTTGACCAATAGTGTAGTGATGGATGCCTTGGTGTTTGCCCAAGACTTTGCCCGACATATCGACAATCTCTCCCTCATGACGATTAATATACTTGTCTAAAAAGTCCTTCATCGAGCCGTGAGATTCGACTAGACATAGATCCTGACTTTCGGGCTTATCTGCTGTGGCTAGATTAAATTCGGTGGCAATTTTTCTAGTTTCTTCTTTAGTGACATCTCCCAACGGAAAAATAGTTCCTGCCAACAGTTCTTGGGTTAAATCATAGAGAAAATAAGACTGATCTTTGTTGCGGTCTTTTGCTCTTAGTAGTTGATAACGATTTTCTTGATCACTAAAAACGATTCGCGCATAATGTCCTGTCGCAATCTTATCGATATTTAAATTATTTTGGGCATAATGGATCATAGGTGCAAACTTAACGGCTCGATTGCACTGAGAACAGGGCAACGGTGTGATTCCCTGCTCATATCCAGATACTAAATAATCGACAATTTGTTCTTGGAAAATCTCGCGACTATCTACTATCTCATGAGGGACACCCAGTTGTTCACAGATTTTGGCTGCATCAACCATTCCTTCAGAGCAACACTGACCCTTCCCTTTCATTAGCCAAAGAGTTAGCCCATGAACGTCATAGCCCTGATTATGTAAAACGGCAGCAGCAACAGAACTGTCTACCCCACCCGATAAGCCAACAACGACCTGTTTCATGAAATAATAAATAAATTATTAACTTCTAAATTACAAAATATATTTCGTCCCACCTCTTATAGTAAATTCGTGTAGCCAGTTATGACAATTCGTTTTTTAATTTCTCCGGTTTTCTACGTTGCCACAGCTATGCTGGGCATTTTTATGGGATTTCCTGGAAACAAGGCGGTTGCTTATAATAGCCAATTTTCTGACGATTTGACCATTAAAGTTGATTCGAGCAATCAGCCTCCTCAAGTAGCGATCTCTTTAGGACTTGCTAAGCAGGACGAAGCGAAGTCTATCAATAGCGAAAAGCCTAAAAAACAAAATATTCAGCAGAAAAAAGAATATATCTTTCGTGCGCCTCCACAGGAAACTTCGCAAATTAATAAAACTACTTACCAAGTTCAAGTTTATGGTGGTAGCCAAAGTATGTTAGCTAAAGTACGGGAGATCGAACCTAAAGCCTTTTTAAAAGGAAATTTGATTCAAGTGGGCAATTTTAGTACCCAAGAAAATGCTGAACATTTATTGAAAAAATTGGCAATCAAAGGACTTTGGGCAAGGATAGTAATTCTCTCTTAGTCATAACCTAAGCTATTATTTTCCAGTAGGATCTTGACTCTTAAGAGCCTTATTTAAAAATATGTAATCGTCAGTAAATTTTTAAGAATGCTGCGTTTATCTCAGAGACATCTAAATCTACTTGAAACCTGTCCCCCTAAGTTTAAGCAGTTATATATTTCCCAAGATAATTTAGTTCCCAATCCTGAAAATGAGGAACGGCAAGTTTGGGGAAGTCAATTCCATCTGTTAATGCAGCAAAGGGAGTTGGGCTTACCTCTCGATTCAATTCTGACCACCGAAAAGGAATTGGCTGCCTCCTTAGAAGCTCTGATTAAAGAAGTTCCTGAATTATCCATAAGTCCAGCACAAGCAAATCGAGCTGCCGAGCATTATCGAACCTTGGGGGTAAACGATTATTTACTGAGTGTTATTTATGATCTTGTGATTACCCAAGAAGATCGCGCTCAAATTCTTGACTGGAAAACCTATTTAAAGCCCAGAGAACAAGAACGTCTGGCTCGTGATTGGCAAACTCGTTTGTACTTGTATGTTCTCGCTGAAACATCTGACTATGCTCCTGAGCAGATCTCGATGACTTATTGGTTTGTCAAATTGCCTAAAAAACCTCAGAGTTATACTTTTACTTATAGTTCTCAGCAACATCAACAAACTAAAGTAGATTTGCAAGAGCTTTTAAATAACCTAGATAATTGGTTACATAATTACAATGAGTTTCCTTGTCTAGTTACTTGCAAGGCAAAATGTGATTATGCTCAGGAATTATCACAGCTTAATTCAGAATCTAATGGCGATCGCTTAGAAGAGAAAATTCAAGCTATTCCAGAGGTAGTCATTTAATTTAAGCTATTTGTGCAAGGGTTAAAACTTAAATAAGTCATTAAGCGATTGACCAATATTTTTAAAGTCTTCCTCTAGCTTGTCGATGCTAATTTTATTTTGGCTTACAACCTGCTTCTGATCTTTTTCAGCGTGAGAATGTTTATCTTGTTTATTCTGATTTGGTTTACCACCCTCATTTTGATTATCAACTTTTCTCTTTACCTGTTTAGTAGGGTTGTCAGTTCTTTTATTTTTTGGGGCAGAATCGCAATTGGTATTGCTAGGCTTTTTCCTGTCGTAGGCAGAGTTAATTTGTTGCGGGCTGGTTTTTGTTCTTAAGGGAAAACGATAGATGATATCCCCCTCTTCGGTAACCTCAAAAGTTGCATCAAACTCAACTGCATACTGCTCTAGTGCTTTTTTTGCTTCCGTTCCAGAGCAATTAGTAGCCATCGCGAAATCCATAACAGTAATAGAGCCTCTATGTCTTCGCAGAAGATCAAAAAATATTTTTCTTTTTTGCGACTCTTCTGTCTTTTCGCCAAGTAAGATTTTGATTAATTTACGCAAGAAATTCATAATCTAATGGTATGGGGTTACCTTGGTTTTAGAATACCCAACGCTCTCTAGAAATTGAGCGACATCGTCATTTTTGTCTTGCTTGCGGACAAAATTTCTAATCGAAGCAAAAATATCTCTGTTTTGCGATCGCAGAACCATCTTTAACTGCAATCTTTCCTTACTAAACCCTGTAAAATTGACATTTCCATAGGCATCAATAAAGTGATAATCTAAAAGGTGGCAAATTTTAGACTAAATTAAGATTTACTCTGCCTTATTAATATTTAATTCTAATCACCAAAAATAGATTTCAAGCATGGTAGCTACAACAGATAAAACAAGCGTAGGTAAAATAACTCAGATTATCGGTCCAGTTATCGATGCTGAATTCCCCGCAGGGAAAATGCCCCGTATTTATAACGCCTTAAAAGTAACCGGTAAAAATGGAACAGGACAGGAAGTAGCTGTTACTTGTGAAGTGCAACAACTACTCGGAGACAACAAGGTTCGTGCAGTTGCAATGAGCGGCACTGACGGTTTGGTTCGGGGAATGGATGTTGCGGATACAGGCCAACCAATTAGCGTTCCTGTTGGTAAAGCGACTCTTGGAAGAATTTTTAACGTTCTCGGTGAGACAGTTGATAATAAAGGACCTGTTAACACTGACGAGACTTCTCCTATTCACAGACCTGCACCAAAACTAACTGACTTGGAAACCAAGCCTAAAGTTTTTGAAACTGGGATTAAGGTTGTTGATTTGCTTACTCCTTATCGTCAAGGTGGGAAAATTGGTCTCTTCGGTGGGGCTGGTGTTGGTAAGACCGTTATTATGATGGAGTTGATCAACAACATCGCTATTAATCACGGTGGTGTTTCTGTATTTGGTGGTGTTGGCGAAAGAACTCGTGAAGGAAATGACCTTTACAACGAGATGATCGAATCCAACGTAATCAACGCAGATAACCCAGAAGAGTCAAAAATTGCTCTAGTTTATGGTCAAATGAACGAGCCACCTGGAGCTAGAATGCGTGTTGGTCTTTCTGCTTTGACTATGGCGGAATATTTCCGTGATGTTAACAAGCAAGATGTACTTCTCTTTATCGATAATATTTTCCGCTTTGTACAGGCTGGTTCTGAGGTTTCCGCACTACTTGGTCGGATGCCTTCTGCAGTAGGTTATCAACCTACTCTTGGTACTGATGTAGGTGATTTGCAAGAAAGAATTACCTCTACTAAAGAAGGTTCAATTACTTCTGTTCAGGCAGTATATGTGCCTGCTGATGACTTGACTGACCCTGCTCCAGCAACTACTTTTGCTCACTTGGATGGAACTACAGTTCTTTCTCGTGCTCTAGCTTCTAAAGGTATCTATCCAGCGGTAGATCCTTTGGATTCTTCTAGTACAATGCTTCAACCAAGCATCGTTGGTGAAGAGCACTATTCTACTGCTCGTGCTGTTCAGTCTACTTTGCAGAGATATAAAGAACTTCAAGATATCATTGCTATTTTGGGTCTTGATGAACTTTCTGAAGAAGATAGAGTAATCGTTGACCGTGCTCGTAAGATTGAGCGTTTCTTGTCTCAACCTTTCTTCGTTGCTGAAGTATTTACTGGTGCTCCTGGTAAATATGTATCTCTTGCAGACACCATTAAAGGTTTCAATATGATTCTTAATGGTGAACTTGATGATTTACCTGAGCAAGCGTTCTATTTGGTAGGCGACATCGAAGAAGCTAAAGCTAAAGCTGAGAAAATCAAAGCTTCTGCCTAAGTAACTTAGCTGCATCGCTTAAGTTAAGAAAAGGGCAACATGATTGCCCTTTTCCTTAATTGTCTATTAATAATTTTTTACTAATAACTGAACCAATGGCATTGAACTTAAAAGTAATTACTCCCGACAGCACTGTTTGGGAAGATCAGGTAGAAGAGATTGTTTTGCCCAGCACAACTGGACAGTTAGGGATTCTTGGTGGACATGCTCCACTTTTAACTGCTTTAGAAATTGGCGTAATGAGAGTTCGTCCTGGCAAAGAATGGAAAGCGATCGCTTTGTCTGGTGGCTTTGCTGAAGTTGATAAAAACGAAGTTAAAGTCCTAGTCAATGGTGCGGAACTAGGAGAAAGTATTGATCTTGAGACTGCTCGCTCTGAATATCAATCTGCTCAAGGTGATTTTGATAAAGTCGAAAAAGGCGATGATAAACTAGCAAAAACCAGAGCTACTAAAGCTTTGAAAAAAGCTAGAGCTCGCTTCCAAGCTGCTGGCGGTATGTCCTCATAATTATTATCTAGTGTTGGTTAGATTTTAATTAGGGATAAATCAAATTCTCTTGAATTGCAAAAAAAATTGAGGCAGAGATAATAGATTATCTTCTCTGCCCCATTAATCGTCTGGAAGTACAAATTGTAAGTTGTTATCAAGCTAAAAATTAATATAGTTTGAATTTTTTTTGTCTATAATTTGTTAGTTAGTTCCAGTGAAAACGACTTCCGGAAACTTAGTTTGAGCTTGCAACATGCTAGTTCTTTTGCCATGTTCCTGCCAAAAGTTGATAACTTCAGTTGCTTTGTTAAGAACGTCAATTCGTTCGGCTTCTTCAATCCAGTGCTTCGCTTCCAATTCATCTTTGAGTTGTTGCCAAGCATCGTTACGAGGCCAAAAGAAGTAAGCAGTTAAAGGACTAGTACCTTTTCCTACTACTTGGTCAACTGCGATCGCAACGTTTTTGTCTAACCAAAGAACTTTCAGGGTAAATCTAGACTCCAATTGCGCCTCCAATTTCATCTATTAATTATTATTAACATTTTTTGTCCGTCTGACATTATACCAAACTGCCGTTATGAAAATAAATCAATTACAAGCGATTTTGGTATTTGATATTGATGGGGTGGTCAGAGATGTTGGCGGATCATACCGTCGAGCTTTAGCTGACACCGTCGAAAAATTTACCGACTCCGCTTTTCGTCCAACTATGTCAGCGATTGATGAGCTTAAGTCTGAAGGAATTTGGAATAACGATTGGGAAGCTTCTCAAGAATTAGTCTATCGCTATCGCGAATCCCAAGGACAGACCAGAGCGGATAATGTTCTGGATTACCAAGCAATAGTTGATTTTTTTCAGAGTCGTTATCGAGGAGCTGACCCCAATCATTTTGATGGCTACATTCGCAATGAGCCGTTATTGATTTCTGCTAATTATCTCCATCAACTTCACGAGCATAATATTGGCTGGGGTTTTTTTAGCGGTGCAACCAGAGGTTCTGCTGAATATGTTTTAACTCATCGTCTTGGTCTTTCTGAACCTGTTTTAGTGGCTATGGAAGATGCACCTAGTAAACCTAACCCAGAGGGTCTATTTAATGCGGTTGATCAGATTCTTGATGCCGTGAGTGAAACCTCATCAACCCAAATATCACAACCACCTGTTATTTATGTTGGGGATACTGTTGCTGATATCCAAACAGCGATCGCTGCCAGCGTAGAAAGACCAAATCATAAGTGGTTAGGAGTTGGAGTTCTGCCACCTCATGCGCAAACAGATCCCGTTACTCAAGCTAACTATCAAGCTAAGCTCGAAAAGACTGGGGCAATATCAGTTTGTGGCAATGTCGAGGAACTTAGTCCAGAGAAAATTTTGAACTTAATTGCTGCCAGTACTTAAAGTTATCAATTACAACTCATCATTAAGTAATTGTTTCTAACCCAATTGAGTAATGAGATAATCCGAAAAATTTAACTTTGCTAATCTCAAAAATTACCTGATTCAATGACGCTTACTAAAACTCAACCAGACTTGAACCGCTTGGATCTTGCATCCCGTTTCGTTAACTTCTTATTATCGATTAAGCCTCTGGCTGACTTTGCCAAAAGCCGAGCCAGAAAAATGATGATTGATCGCGCCGAAGAGTTAGGCGTACCTTGGCGAGATAATGTTAAGGGCTTTGAGCAACTGAATTGGGATGAGCAGTTTAAGGCGATCGCTAAGCAAGATCTAGAGTATCCAGAATACTACCTCAATTCATTTCATGCCTATGAATCAGGAAACTTAAGTTGGTTAGCAGCCTGGGAAGTCGAGTCCGCAGCTTATGCTGTCCATGCCAAAATTTGGTCAGAGGCGGGGATTGAGGGTGATACTCAGCTCAGAGACAGCTATCACCAAGTCTTAAAAAAATTCATTGCTAAAAGTCCTCAAGATATCGTCGATGTTGGCTGCGGTGTGGGGATGAGTACTTTCACTCTGCAAGAAAGCTATCCTGATGCAAATTTAACAGGATTAGACCTATCTCCTTATTTCTTGAGCGTAGCTCAGCATCGTGCCCAGCAACAAAATCGCCAAGTTAATTGGCTTCACAATGCTGGAGAAAAAACAGAATTACCTGATAATTGCTGCGATTTAGTATCGGCTTGCCTTGTATTTCATGAGTTACCACAAGATGCAGCTCAAGGAATTATTCAAGAAGCCCGACGCATCTTACGTCCTGGAGGCTATCTAGCAATTATGGATATGAATCCTCAATCTGCAACTTTTCAAAAAATGCCTCCCTATATTCTGACTTTACTTAAAAGTACAGAACCCTTTTTAGATCAATATTTTGATTTGGATTTCGAAAAAGCATTAACTAATGCAGGATTTAGCAAGATTGAATCAGTTATTAATAGCCCTAGGCATCGAACTATTTTGGCTAAGGTCTAGCTCATTCTTATTTTGAATTTCTACTGATTTTTAGAATCTAACCTAAAAAAATACGTAAAAATACCTTTGTTTAATAATGTTTATAGGGAACAAGCTGTCCATAAAAAACTTATTGACTAAGCAGCTTAAGGCGGATATTTTTGACGATAAACACATAGAATACCCAAAAAATAGTTTTTAATTTCATTTTCAATCAATATTTAATAAAGCTTGTTGTTTTGTATTTTTTGTAGTTACTATTGGAAACAACTGTCAAAAATATTATTGGATTATGATTAATAAATTCTTATTTAGATTAACTATTACAACGATTGCTTTATTTAGTATTGTTGGTTTAACAGCTTGTGGCGGAGGTAATAAAGGTGCTAGCAATTCTGGTTCAAACTCCAACTCAACCCAATTGACCAAAAATACAACTATAGACCGCAACTCAGGCGAATCGACTGAGGTTAGTACCAATTCTCGAACTTCAATTCCTTCCTTTAAATTAGGGGCAAACGGAGAATATGATGAGAGTGCATTAGCTAAAAAGGTTTTGGCTGCTATTAAGGGAAATCCCGAATTTGGTAGTACCCCAGGTCTCTATGTTGCCCAACTACAAGACAATATTGTGCTTAAAAGCTGTACCTCAAATAAACCTATGATCAAAAAAGTAGTTGCTTTAGGGGAGAGTATTCCTAATGTTGCTTCTGTAGATTTAAGATATGACAGAGATTTATATTGCAACTGGTCTTCTTAAAAACTTTGTCTCTTCGAACTAACTGAAAACAAAAAAGCCAGTGACTCAGTCGCTGGCTTTTCAAATATTGTTGTTGTTGTTTTATCTGGAGGAATCTTAGTCTTGCATTCCCTTAAAATAGCAATTTTAGATTACCTTACTAAGAATTGTAACAGGTTATACGGCATTAGTGTAAAAAAAGAATAAAAATATGAACCATTTTGACAGTTTTATCCTATGTAATGTGTATATTGCTCAGAACTAAGTAATAAATTTTGCCTCTATCTCACTTCAAATAGAGTTTGCAATGTTGAAAAAGTACAATGTACGTTACAATCTTCACCAAAATATAACTATAAAATTATGGCGACTGCTTTAGTCACAGGAGCATCTTCTGGAATTGGGGCAGAGTTTGCCCATCAACTAGCTGCAAAAAAAACAGACTTGGTTTTAGTTGCTAGGTCGCAGGAAAAATTAGAAACTCTCGCAGCGAAGTTAGAGCAGCAGTATGGGATTGCAACTGAAGTTTTAGTTCAGGATTTGAGTGAAGTTTCAGCAGGACAAAAGATTTTTGATGCGGTTCAGCAAAAGGGTCTAACCGTAGACTTATTAATTAATAATGCTGGGTTTGGTGATTATGGGGCTTTTAGCGATCGCGATTTAAGCAAACAGCTAAACATGATTCAGTTAAACATTTTGGTCTTAACTGAGTTAACAGGATTATTCTTACCCGGTATGCAAGCTAGAAACCAAGGGGGAATTATCAATATCTCCTCAATTGCTGGTTTTCAACCTCTGCCTTATATGTCTGTCTACGCAGCAACCAAGGCTTTTGTTTTGAATTTTACCGAAGCCTTGTGGGCAGAAAACAAAGATCGTGGTGTCAAAATCTTGGCAGTTTGTCCTGGCCCTACAGAATCAGAATTTTTTAAAGTTGCTGATTTCCCTGATGCTTTTGCAAGCAAACAAAGCAAAACAATGACGATGACGCCAACGCCAGAGGTGGTTAAAGAATCGCTAATTGCTCTAGAAAAAGGACAATCAACACTTGTAACTGGTGGTTTTGCTAATCAACTGATTGTTAATATTCCTCGGTTTGTGCCTAGAGATTTTTTAGCGAGTGCGGTTGAGAAGCAATTTAAATCATAGAAGTTTACCAAAGAGAATACTTCTGACTTAGCGATCCACGCCTTGAATGACTGGTTTAATATCATTGTCGGTAAAAGGACTAGGATTCCCTCGCCAGACAAAATCGTTAACATTAAAACTAAATGAGCCTAGTTCAAGAACAGGATTGTAGCGGAGGGTGATTCCATGAGTTCGCCGACTATATTCCAAAATATAATCTGTACTAATTTCTTCTCCATTGTCCAAATTCCAAGAGGTCTGAAAGCCGAAGCGAATTGGGCCATAAAGTTGTTGATTTATTCCTAATGCCAAGGTCTGTTGGTCTACATCGCGATCAAATAGAAAAGGCGATTCTCCATCGGTTAGACCAAATCCATAAGTTAAATTAAAACCCGTGTAATCAAACCAATTTCGGGAAAAATGTCCTAGTTGTCCCTGAATACCAATATTTCCGCGCAAGGAATTTTGAGTATCGTTACTGCTATAAAAACTGCTAACTCCACTAGCTCCCGTATTAAGTTGTAGAAAAGGAACAACGGGGGAAGGAGAATAGCGTAACCCTAGTTCTCTCGTAGCGGGTAAAGGCTTTCCTTGCCAAAGACCAAAACTTTTTCCTAAAAACACAGCTCCTTGAAATCGAGTTAAATTAGTTCGATCATCATTCACTCCAATACCAATTAAATCCTGATCATCACTATCTGAAGTGATGTTTTGAATAGAAGCTTGGTATTGTAAACCGATTCCTGTTTTTCCTAAAGGAATATTAGGTGAGGTTAAAATACCGCCAAAGCTACTTTGAACAGTTTGAAAGCCCAATGAACCATTAAACAGACGTTCTCTAAAGTTGGCTTCTAGGCTAAAGGAATGAGGGTTGTTTAGATTGCCTAGTAGTCTGTTGGCAGAAATTGTTGCTCGCAGATTATCTTCAAACTGATCCGCGTCAAAGCTAGTAACTGAGCCACTAGCTCGCAAACTATTACGAGGAGAGAAAACTGTGTTGAAGCGAGTTTTAACCCCAAAAGTAGCAGGATCTAAAAAGCCGCCATCCCCCTCATCACTAAAGCCAAATAAATCAGGAGCGATCGCTCTTTGTAAAAAATATTGAGGAGTTATCGACCAAGTTGTTTGCTCGCGATCAATAATCTTGAAACTTCGTTCGATAAATAAACCGCCTCGCTCGTCACCGTCAAAACCAAAATTAAACAGTTCTGGACTTCGAGGACGGCTATCAAAGACAAATTTGTTTTTTAGGAGGGGAATTCTCACCGCATCGTCGATCACTAATCTAGATTTAGTTGTGGTGAGCTTATTCACTAAAGGTGATGTTTGCTCAAAAGTGGCAGTTGCTGCTCTTACTTCTAGCTCTGGTGGAGAAAAAGGATCGTTAGTAAGGCTGAGATTGATTGCCTGCCAGTTACTGCCTTCAAATTCAATCTCATCAGCTCGAAAACGAATTCGATTAATCGACCCTTGTTGCGGATTTTGATTATTTTGGAGGATGCCCAGATCACGATTACTACCGAGATTGACTTGAACTCGCTCGTTTTCTTCTACATTGCTTAGGGGCTGATTGAGACGAAGACGATCACTCAAAATATCCTGACTAATTATTTGATCTTGGGGTAGGCGATTAGTGAGATCTCGATCAAGAGTGTTGCTGTCTATTTGTCCTTGAGCATTTTTAATTACACCTCGATCTTGTACCAGAAAATATTCAAAGCGATCGCCATTTAAGATTTGTTCCCCTCTGGTTAAGGTTACATTGCCTTCAGCAACAACCACTCGATCTGCCAAATTGATTTGAATGCGATCGCTGACTAAAATAGCTTCGGCAAATCGCATCAAGACATTGCCTTCTGCGGTAATAACTTGCGACTCATTATTATATTCTTGGCGATCGGCAATTACTTCTACCGTATCAACCGAATCTATCAACGCTGGAGTTTCCTCTGTTTGAGAATCCTCATTTACTGGTATTTCAAATATCTGTCTTTCCCCTCCTCTCTCCTGCGTAATTAGCTGAGCTTCCGATTGAGATTTCCATTGCTTTTTCGCAGAGTCTTTTGTCGAAGATGTTGTGTTTTGGGCAATCAAAGTCTTTTGATCTACAACTTCTTGTGAAACAACCCCTGGAAGAGAGACTTTCTGCGTGGAAAGAAGCGAAATAGTCAATAAGGTCAGCATTTATTTTTAAGAAGGACTTACTATCGGCTGATTTTATCCCTTTTTTCCTCTTCTTGAAAAAGGAATATCTCTTTTTGAGTTTTTGCGCGAACCTTATTTTTAATGAAGATTATTTATAAAGCTCTAGTTTGAATTGATTTTTCCTTTCAATCTGGCTATTTAGATCAAATGAATAGCTTATTAGATCAAATGAATAGCTTACTTTCCTTGCCTAACAGCTTTTTTCTCTTCTTTATCTAAACTTCATAATTAAATCATGGCGGTTCTTAATAAAACTTCATAGAATAGGGGCAAGAAAGAAATGAGTACAAGTGCTTAAGAATTGATTTTATGGAAAGCTTTCAAATTCCCTGGTTATCCGTTATAACCTTACTGCCCTTAGTCGCAGCATTTATTATTCCCCTTATCCCCGATAAAGATGGCAAAACAGTAAGACTATATGCTCTGTCTGTTGGACTAATAGATTTGGGCTTAATGGTTTACGCTTTTTGGTCAAACTATAAACTACACACCACTAAATTTCAGCTTCTAGAAACCTACGCTTGGATGCCCCAACTTGGTCTTAACTGGTCTCTAGCTGTTGATGGCTTATCGATGCCTCTAATCTTCTTATCTGGGTTAGTAACGACTCTAGCGATTCTTGCTTCCTGGAAAGTAAATCACAAACCACGTTTATATTATTTTTTAATTCTAGTTTTATTTAGCGCTCAAATTGGCGTTTTTGCAGCCCAAGACATCTTACTATTTTTCCTGATGTGGGAAATTGAACTAGTTCCTGTCTATCTTCTGATCTCGATTTGGGGAGGAGAAAAGCGACAGTATGCGGCAACTAAGTTCATTCTCTATACAGCCTTAGCCTCAATATTTATCTTAGTATCTGGTTTAGCTTTAGCTTTTTACGGAGATCAGTTTACGCTGAATATTACCGAGTTGGGAATGAAGGATTATCCTTTAGCTCTCGAATTATTTGCCTATGCCGGATTTTTAATTGCTTTTGGGGTCAAACTACCGATTTTCCCTTTACACACCTGGCTTCCAGATGCTCATAGTCAGGCATCTGCACCTATTTCAATGATTTTGGCAGGTGTTTTGTTAAAGATGGGTGGCTATGCTCTTATTCGCTTTAATATCGAGACCTTACCCCATGCACATATCAAATTTGCTCCTCTACTGGTTATTTTGGGAGTAATTAACATTGTTTACGGGGCGTTGACTGCCTTTGCTCAAACTAACCTCAAACGTAGACTTGCTTCTTCTTCCATCTCTCACATGGGCTTTATCTTAATCGGAATTGCTTCCTTTACCGATTTGGGACTAAATGGAGCAATTTTACAAATGATTTCTCATGGTCTAATTGCCGCAGCCTTATTCTTCTTGTCAGGTACTACTTATGAGCGTACTCACACCCTCATGATGGATGAGATGGGTGGTATGGCTAAATTAATGCCTAAAACTTTTGCTTTATTCACTGCTGGTTCGCTGGCTTCTCTTGCCTTGCCTGGAATGAGTGGTTTTGTCGGCGAGTTGACTATCTTTTTAGGAGTCGCAACTAGTGATGCTTATAGTCAGACTTTCAAAATTGGCGTTATCTTTTTAACTGCGGTTGGTTTAATTCTTACTCCTATCTATCTGTTATCGATGTTGCGTCAAGTGTTTTATGGAGAAAATAATTCCAAACTAAAATTTGAGGGATTTGGTCTTGATGCGCAGCCAAGAGAGATTTTTATCACTGCTTGTCTCCTAATTCCGATTGTTGGTATCGGTTTATATCCAAAGTTGATAACCAACACTTACGATTCTAAAACTATTCAGGTAGCTGATAAGATGCGCTCTGCTCTTCCTATAATCGTTCAAGCTACAAATACGAATAAAGAAACAATGATTAGTAGTAACTCATTATCCTTTTGGCAATCACCTGGTTTCATAGCACCTCGTATTTCCAAATAACCCTACTCTGAAGAAGTCAGCTTGGATGAAGAGTGTATAAGTTTCTGTAACTGATTCCTGCTGATTTTTTCTTGGGTAAAGCTTTCCATATTTAGCCCTTTCCTTAAAATTTTAAGGGGAGGGTTTTTCTTTTTCCATTAAACTGGGTCGGTAATACTTGTAATGTTTATATCTGATCTATTGGAGAATTAACTGCCATAATTAAGTTGATTTGTAATACTGCTTTAGCCAAAGGTTAATTGCCAAAGGTTAATTCCTAGTGTCCCAAGATCGATTGTCTTAAGGTTATTTGTCTTAGACATGAACTTGTTTATTTAATTGTTTTATCTCAATGCTTCTTTGTTTAACCATTGATAACTTTGCTTTAGTAGATCATTTGAGACTAGATTTTGATCAAGGCTTGAATGTCTTAACTGGTGAAACTGGGGCAGGTAAGTCAATTATTTTAGATGCTATTGAAATTGCTTTAGGGGGCAAGGGGAATGCTCGTTTCATCCGCGCTGGAGGCGATCGCGCCCAAGTAGAAGCAACTTTTGAGATCAGCAGCGAATTCCAAGAATGGCTGCAAATTCAAGAGATACCTCTTCAAAATAATCAGTTGGTTTGTACCCGAGAGTTATCTTTGGGTAAACAGAATCGGATTAAGTCGCGCTGTAGTTTAAATGGAGTTGTAGTTAAGCTCCAGCTTATGGAAGAATTTAGGGCTCGGTTAATTGAAATTACAGCCCAAGGTCAAACAAGCGATCTGCTTGTTGCTGATAAACAAAGAGAGTTAATCGATATTTTTGGCGGACAAAAGATCATTCAGCAAAAAACAGTCGTCGCCAAAGCTTATAGCAATTTTCAAAAAGCAAAATCTAAGCTTGCACAAAAGCGAAAATCCCAGCAAGAACAACTCCAAAAACAGAGTCTTCTTGAATTTCAACTTAAAGAGTTTACCGAAGCGGAGTTAACAACCCCAGAAGAACTAGAAAATTTAGAACAAGAACGAGATCGCCTCTCTCATGTTGTCGAATTACAACAATTAAGTTATCAAACTTACCAACTCCTCTATCAAAACGATGTCGATGCTTCTACTGCTACCGATCTCTTGGCTAACGCAGAAAAAAATCTTGAGGAAATGAGCGCCTATGATAGCAACTTGCAACCCCTTTTAGAAATAATACAGTCAGCGATCGCTCAGGTGATTGAAGCGGGACAGCAACTAAATGGTTATGGTGATTCTTTAGAAGCTGATCCTGAGCGACTAGAGGAAGTAGAAGTAAGAATTCGCACCCTCAAAAATCTTTGTCGTAAGTATAGCGGTGATTTAGGCGCTGTAATTGCCATCTATCATCAGGTGCAGCAAGAGTTAGCAGAACTTACAGACAGTGAGCAGTCATTGGCAAATCTAGAAACTGTTTATCAACAAACAAGTGAAGAACTAGACCTTGTTTGTGAGAAATTATCTAAACTTCGATATAAGGCGATCGCGAAGTTAGAAGCGCAATTAATTAAGGAGCTTAAGCCATTGGCAATGGAAAAGGTTCTGTTTGAGTGCAGACTTAAAAGTTGCCAACCTAGTATTCATGGAGCTGACGAGGTGAATTTTTATTTTAGTCCTAACCCAGGTGAAGAACTTCAACCTCTAGCGAAAACAGCTTCTGGAGGAGAAATGAGCCGTTTTTTGTTGGCGTTAAAAGCCTGCTTTTCTGCTGCCGCAGCTAGCTCGCAATCGTTAGTCTTCGATGAAATAGATGCGGGGGTCTCTGGTAAAGTAGCTCAGGCGATCGCTGAAAAGCTCTATCAACTCAGTCAAGGTAATCAAATCTTGTGTGTCACCCACCAACCACTTATTGCCGCAATGGCTGATGCTCACTATAAAGTAGCCAAAATAATTATCGATCCTAACAAAAAGAACACTAATCGAAGTCAATCAGAAGGCAAGCAAGTAAACTCCGATGTTCGTACTGTAGTTAGAGTTCAAAATATTAGTGATCGCAACTTACGTGTTCAAGAGCTAGCCCAAATTACTGGCGGACATTCTGCGGAACAGGCGATCGAGTTTGCTCAGTCTTTACTAGACAAAGCCGAGACTTATCGCCAACAACACAAATAAAAAGCAGCTTAGAAAAATTTCCTAAGCTGCTTTTCTAAAACTTTAGTTGCTCAAATCAGGAGTATTTTGGACAACTTTAATTCGTCTGTTTAGTCAGGCAAATAACCATTCAAACTAACTTTTACAGTTGCTGTTCCTACTTCACCACTTTCAGCAATAGCGGTGTAAGTGAAGGTATCTGAGGCTTCGGTAGGCGCATCCTCATTAGGTGTGTAGATAATGTTGCCATCACTATTGACCGTAACAGTACCGTAAGTTCCTTGTGTATAACTTTGAATACTCAACTCGCCACCTTCTGGATCAGAGTCATTATCTAAAACTGGGATATTGACTCCATTGTCCCCAAAAGTCGAAGCTTCATCATCAACTACATTCGGGGGATTGATTGCTCTTACAACACTAATACTGTTGCTGGCTACAGCTCCATCTACTCCAGTTACAACAGTATTGAAACTATAATTTCCTGCCGTATTTCCAGTAACTTCCATTTCAAAAGTTCTAGATTCACCATCTTTGACTTCATCGCAGCCAAGAGAGTCAGTACAGTTATAGATAATATCTAATCCATTAGTATCGCCTTGGCTTTCAAAATTTAAGTCAATCGAATTAGCTGTGGTTGTGGTTACTTCGGTAGCGACTTCATCAATTAAAGTCCCAATTGTCTCAGCTAGAGAAGAAGTCGAGCTTCCTGAAAATAGACCGCCAGTAGCATCAGCGATGGAAGAAGCCTGAGATTCGTAGTCGATTCCATAGGCGATACTGCTTGAATTTGTATAAGCATTAACCGCAATTACCGAAATATCATTATCTTTAAGCGCATTGATAGCCTCGGTCTGGCTAACAACACTAGTATGCGCTCTTGCATCGCCAAACCAAACAATTAATCTTTTAGCATCAGGACGCCACTTCGTTTGATAGTCAGTGTCAAATCCTCCAATCGAATCGCCTGAAGTAGCAGCTTGATGTAATGCGAAGAAATTTCCTTCTGGATGATCTCCTCCTCCACTAGCAAACCAATTATCTATCGCTTCTAGTGCATCAGAGCGAGATCCTCCATTTACTTTCTCTTGGAGCTCATAAGCAAGTTCGCCTCGGCCAGATACGGTTACACTCTTATAGTCTTTTGCTGTCCATGAATAACTGTAACCACTTGAACGATATCTGTCATGAAAAGAAGATGACTGCCAACGGTGATATGTAGAGCTTACTTCGCCATTTTTTTTAAGTTCATAGTTGTATAAATAGTAAGTTCTAGGACCATAGCGTGTGCCAAACACTGTAGTAGAGTTTCCATATTTAGCAGTTCTTTCATAGGTAGAAGTTGTCCCGGAAGGAATATACCTATGTGTTTGGCTAGTACTATACTCATCCGGATTACCAAAATATCTAGCAACACCTATTTCCACGTCGCCGTAAGTGTTATCTAAGTTATTTAATAATGCGCTAGCCTGTTCCTGGACGTTGTCAATTGCTGAGCCCATACTACCTGTATTATCAGCTATGAACAAGACATCGAGTTTTCCAGGCTTAGTGATTATTTCAGTTTCAACTGTATCATCAACATTCACTTGGATAGTACGTTCCAAAGTAACTGTTTCTTCTTCATTGATGGTCGCGGAATAACTATCTGGACTAATTGTGCCTGAAACACCTGAATCACCTTCGCTTCCTTGTGCAATTCCAGGAAAAATACTACTAGTTCCTGCCATCAAAGCTGCCATGGCACTTACCATGGTAACTTTTTTTATTTTTTTGAAATTAACCATTATCTCTGCAATTCTAAATATGTGTTTTGAAGTGTGTGTTTTGTGAAAATTCTTGATTTTTCTGCAAGAATGAACCTTTTTTAAATTTTGATTGATTGCGGTTTAAGGAATATTGAAAATTGTTAGTAGAAATAGCTCAATCAAAAAGTTATTTTTGGCATTGATTTATTTCAATACTTCAATCAACTTAACTATCACTATCTCAAGTTTCTTTAATTAGTCGCAGAGTATTGATCTTTCTTCACTTGATAAGCCAATAAATCCTTCTGCCATATCCTTGAGACCTTTTTCTTCTCTCTTAGATAGGGAAAGTTCATCAGCCTTATTTTCAATTTCTTCAAGTACTTCGGTATGACTTAAATCTAGATTACAAATAGCGTTAAAAACAATTTGAACTTCTTTTGACTGAAGAGGTACTCCTTGACCAGCAAATGCTACTCCTGGAGCGGCTAAAGTTAAAATAATTGCAGAAAGATTAATTAATTTTTTCATGATCAATAATAAATAAAAAAGTATGTGTTTGTAATGGGCAACTAATCTAAAACCGAATTAAAACCGTGCTTGTTTTATAACTATTTAGCTTGTAAATCGGCTCTTTGTTTGTTCTTCTATTTAATAGTAGCGACTGAAAAATAGATAGTAAATCCAAGAAAGTACTATTTAAAATATATTGATATGACTAAGTATTGCTTTGTTTTTTTGTTGAATGTATTTTTAATGTCAAGAAAGAAGATTTTTAAAAATACTTAAGTTTATCTAAAGCTTATCTGTTTATGATTTTGACGCTGTATTTGTTTGGTGATAATTATATTTTTTTTATTGCCAATTTAATATTATGTAAAAATATTTCCTAGTGAAATTACTTAATGATGTCTTTTTTTAAGGATAAAATTATTGAGAATATGTATAACTTAAATGCTTTTTGTTTGGATTATTTGATTTTAATCAGAAAATGTCAGCTATTTTCTGATTAAAATATTATTTTTTCTTAGTGAAAAAGATCATTTTAGATTGATGTAATGATTTTTGTTCGCTCTAAAAAAATATCGTTTTCCAATTATTAATCAAATAATTGATGGAAAGATGATGAAAAAATAACAAGATATAATTTTATTGTTTTGGTAACTATTTTGTTGATTTATATTAGTTTTGTACTCCGAAGTTGACAAATGAAAACCCAATTGATTTTAATTGGGTTTTGTTGTTGCAAAAGTAAGTAACCTGACGAAGCTTAAGTCTCATGTAAATACTTTGGCTATATGAGAAAATTTCTTTACTTATTACCTTGCTTAGCTCTACAATAAACTTTCTCTAATAGGCGACGTAAGAACAAGAACTTAAACATCGCGAATTATTCGTTGTAATCAAATTTAGAGTTAACTATGGAACAGCTACAAGGAAGGGATCTTTTAAGCATTGCCGATCTTAATGCTCAGGAGTTGGGTATGCTTTTGAAGGTGTCCCAGCAGCTTAAAAGCGGTGAACTTAAGCCTAGATGTGATAAGACTTTAGGTTTACTTTTTACTAAGGCATCTACTCGAACTAGGGTTTCTTTTACTGTAGCGATGTATCAATTAGGCGGTAATGTAATTGATCTTAATCCTAATGTAACTCAGGTGGGAAGAGGGGAGCCATTAGAAGATACAGCAAGAGTTTTGTCTCGTTATCTTGATGCTCTGGCAATTCGTACTTTTGCCCAAAAAGATATAGAAACTTTTGCTGAGTTTGCCGAAATTCCAGTAATTAATGCTTTAACTGATTTAGAACATCCTTGCCAAATCTTAGCTGATTTGATGACCATCCAAGAATGTTTTGGCTCTTTGGGTGGTCTTACCATTACATATTTAGGAGATGGTAATAATGTGGCTCATTCGCTCTTATTGGGAGGTGCCTTAGCTGGTGTTAATGTCCATGTAGCGACGCCTCCTAACTATCAGCCAGATCCACAGATAGTCGATCAGGCTAAGTCTTTAGCCCAGAACAAATCTCAAATTTTAATTACTAATGATGCGATCGCTGCTGTGGAAGGAGCGCAGGTAATTTATACCGATGTTTGGGCAAGTATGGGTCAGGAGGATTTGGCAGATAGCCGAGTTCCTATTTTTCAGCCATATCAAGTGAATGATAGCTTGATAGAACATGCGGACAAGGAAGCAATTGTTTTGCACTGCTTACCTGCCCACAGAGGAGAAGAAATTACTAATGAGGTAATTGAAGGACAGCGATCGCGAGTATGGCAACAAGCAGAAAATAGAATGCATGCCCAGAAAGCACTTCTTGTCAGCTTATTTGCAGAAAATAGCTAGCAAGAGTAAAGCCCAAACCATAATTACTCCTGATAACTAACTAATTGTTTTTGAGTTTTGACTCTAATTTCGGTATACTACGCCTTTTCTCAGCTAACAGTTATGAAAATTAATTGTTAGGAGCTGAAAACAGTTGCACTTGCAACAGAAACTAAACTATTCAAACCCCATTACCTTGGCAACTTCAGTTAAATTTGCCTCTATCCCTTGATGCGTTTTATTAATGCTGTACTCAATTGCACTATCGGGATCTTTGAGTCCATTTCCAGTTAAAACGCAGACTATAGAGGAATTCTCGGGTACTTGGTCTTTTACCTTGAGTAAACCTGCAACTGAAGCAGCAGAAGCCGGCTCACAAAAAATTCCTTCTTCCGAAGCCAGGATTCGGTAAGCGTCTAAAATTTCTTCGTCCGTGACCGCATTAAATTCTCCGCTGCTACTTTGTTGGGCATGTAGTGCTTTGTCCCAGTTAGCTGGATTACCAATTCTGATTGCGGTGGCAATGGTTTCTGGGTGCGAAATTGGTGCTCCGGCAATAAAGGGAGCTGCCCCTGAAGCTTGAAATCCCATCATCTTAGGAAGTTTATTACATTTGCCAACCTGATAATATTCATTGAATCCCATCCAGTAGGCAGAAATATTACCTGCATTCCCAACTGGGATACACAACCAGTCTGGTGCATTACCTAAAACATCGACTACTTCAAAAGCAGCAGTTTTTTGTCCTTGTAGACGAAAGGGATTAACTGAATTAACGAGGGTTACAGGGTAGCTTTCTGCTGCTTGTCTGACGACTTTAAGCGCATCATCGAAATTTCCTTTGACAGCAATAACTTCAGCACCATAAAGCAGTGCTTGTGCTAATTTACCTAACGCAACATATCCATCCGGAATAATTACAAAAGCTCGCATTCCTGCTCTTCTTGCATAGGCGGCAGCCGCGGCTGATGTATTTCCGGTGCTGGCACAAATGACTGCGGTAGCTCCTGCTTCTTTGGCTTTAGAAATAGCCATCGTCATTCCTCTATCCTTGAAGCTACCAGTCGGATTGAGTCCATCGTACTTGACATATACTTTAACTTTTTTCCCGATCCTATCAGCGATCGCTGGTGCGGGAATTAAAGGGGTATTTCCCTCTAAAAGAGTTATGACAGGAGTATCATCACTAACGGGTAGATAAGAACGATAAGTCTCAATTAATCCTTGCCAATTATTAGCAGCAGTAGCTTTAGTGGGTGTTTGAGGAATATTTTCAGCAGGCACAGTCGAAGTCACAATAATTTAGTTATTAACGAATAAATAATCAGAGTGTGTTATCTAAACTCTCACCATATATACGACTTAAGCTCTAAGCTTCAAGTTAAAATAACTCAAAACTTAAAACTTTAGATCGTTAAACTTTAGATCGTTCCTATCAGCAATTACTTATCGCTAATCACAACTCCAGACTTTATTTTACCTTGATATCTACCCCGATTTGAAGGTCTGCCACCATTTGAAGATCTGCCACCGTATCCATCTTTGCGGTATCCACCACCACCGCGACCGGATCTTTTTCTGATGACTGGCTTACTAAAGCTTTCTTCCGGAATTTCCCAATCTCCTTTCATCCACTGAGGACAGTTTTGGTCGTAGACCATTTGCAAAGCCGCAGCTGCGATCGCCTGAGGATCATACTCATCACTTAGTTCTTTTACCAAAGGTAAGAATGATGCTACTCTTTCCCCAGCTAGGGTATCTTTGATTCTGGTTTTTAGTTTAGCAACTCGTTTAGCTTCTACTTGATTGCGATTAGGAATTTTAGAGGACTCTAGTTTCTGACGCAGACGACGCTCGATTTGTTTGAGCATGCGACGATCTCCAGGTTGAACAAGGGCGATCGCTGTTCCTGTCTTGCCTGCACGACCAGTACGACCAATACGGTGAATATAAGTCTCCGCATTGTCTGGAAGATCGTAATTAATTACATGAGTTAGATCATGTACATCTAATCCTCTAGCAGCGATATCAGTGGCAACAATTATTTTAACTTTGCCATCACGGAAACGTTTCACGAGTCGTTCTCTTTGAACTTGGCTTAAATTACCGTGATACTCATCAACACTGTGTCCAGCCTCTTGCAACTTTCCTGCAAGCTCATTTGCTGTTCTTTTTGTACGGACGAAAATAATTGCAGTTTCTGGTTCTTCGATTTCTAAGATCGGCTGTAATGCTTTGTATTTCTGCCAGCCACGGGGAACATTGTAGATATGTTGATCGATTCTGGTTGGAGCAGCTTGTTGTTGTTGAACCTTAATCATGACAGGAGATCTCAAGAACTGCTTGATCAAGTCCTTAATTTCTCTGGGCATGGTTGCCGAGAAGCAGACAGTTTGTCTCTCTTCAGGCGCTTGTCGCAAGATGGTTTTAACATCATCAATGAAACCCATGCTTAACATTTCATCGGCTTCGTCAAGAACTGCAACCTTAAGGTTGCCAAGATTTAACTTTCTTCTTTCCAAAAGATCGATAACCCTTCCAGGTGTTCCGACAACGACGTGAACGCCTCTTTGTAAGCTGCGAATCTGTCTGTCAATTGCTTGACCACCATAGACATTAAGAACAAAAATGCGACGGTTGCCAACAAAGTCTTTAATTGCATCGCCAACTTGTTGGGCAAGTTCGCGAGTTGGAGTCAAAATTAATACCTGAACCGATTTGTCACTGGGATCAACTAACTCTAGTGCTGGCAAAGAAAACGCAGCGGTTTTTCCTGTACCAGTTTGAGATTGACCAAAAATGTCGCGTCCTTGAAGTAAAGCAGGAATAGCCTCTTGTTGAATTTGAGTAGGTTCAACAAACCCAATACTTTCTAGTTGCTGACTACAAGCATCGGATAAGCCTAATTCGCGGAAAGTGATTGTCATAATTTACTTTGTTCGTTTTAATTTTTGCTGAGATTTACAAAAAAACTGCAGAGTTTTTTATATTTTTTCTATGGCGTTCCTCCCTAAAGAAATTAAAGAGGGAAACTGGAAAAAGCCACTTTTTAATTAAAAATTTAGACCGCCGAATAAGTTGCTACAGGAACAACTTCGCCATAAAGATCGTACGTATCTGTTGCTGTAATAGATACGGGAACTATCGACCCCAAAGAAGCTTCACCGCGCACATAGACAAGGCCGTCTACCTCTGGAGCAAATCTATCGCAACGTCCGATTAATTCTCCCGTTTGTGGGTTTTCTTGTTCGATCAAGACATCAACTGTTTTCCCAAAATAAGCTTGGTTATTTCTAGCGGAAATTGGTTGCTGAATTAACATCAGAGCCTCACGACGAGAATCCATAACCTCTTGCGAGATTTGGTTTTCCATCGAGTAGGATGGGGTCTCTTTTTCTGCAGAAAAAGTGAAAACCCCGACATGATCAAACGTATGACGTTGGACAAATTCTATTAGATGCTGGAAGTGAGCATCAGTTTCACCTGGGAAGCCAACAATAAATGTAGTGCGGAGGGTGGCTTCTGGCAAAGATTTTTTAATTTTTTCAATTATTTGGTCGTTAACCATTCCTTGCCAAGGACGATTCATGGCACGGAGGATTTCAGGATGGGAATGCTGCAAAGGTAAGTCTAGATAGGGTAAGACATTAGGTGTTTCCCTGATTGCGGATATAACCTCAGTAGTTAGCCCAGTTGGATACGCATAGTGAACTCTGATCCAGTCGATATTGGTTGCACCTAATGCTCTTAGCAATTCTGCTAATTTAGGCTTGCCGTAGATATCAACTCCATAGTTGGTGGTTATTTGCGAGATTAAGATTACCTCTTTAACACCCTGAATAGACAACTGCTCAACTTCAGCAACAATTGACTCAATGGTACGCGATCGCTGCTTACCTCGAAGATGAGGAATTATACAAAAAGCGCATTTATAGTCACAGCCTTCAGCGACCCTCACATAGGCAACTCCCTCTGTTGTAGTTCGGTAGCGAGGTAAAGTTTCATCCGCAATATAGGTAGGTTCGGGAGAAACCTCAACTACTCTTTCTCCCTGTTCGGCTCTAGCAATCACATCAACTATTTTGTGATAATCGCCACTACCGACTACCGCTACTGCTTCGGGTATCTCTTCTAAAAGTTCTTGCTGAAAATGTTGTGCCATACAACCTGTGATGACAACCTTTTTCTTTGCTTCAGCTAATTCGACCAAAGTCCGCACTGACTCTTCTCTCGCAGACTGAATAAAACTGCAAGTATTAACCACTACGTAATCAGCTAATTCTTCGTTGGAATCGACTTGGTGTCCTGCGTTTGCAAGCAAACCAATCATATGCTCAGAATCTATACGGTTTTTCTCACACCCCAGATGGGATATGGCTACACTTGGCTTTTCCGCCATACGTTATCCTAATTTATAAAATGACCAATAATAAATTTCAGTTAGACAAGGAGTTATGTTGCGCCAGACTCAATATCTCTCGTTTGGTCAAGTTAATAGTGTATATAACTTCCCCTTTAATAACTCAACAAATTGAAAAATTTACTTTGTGAGTAAGGCTAGATATCGCCTCTGACTTCTAGTCTTTTCAGTTAATCTTAAAACTAAGTAGTGTTAATCAACCGAAAATATCAGATTATTTAGTTCTTAAAGTATTGTAACAGAAACTTGCACGATTGAAAATAACTCTTTTATCCGGAATTGATTCTCGATTGGGTTAGTAATTCTAGCCCAGCATAACACCCCTTAATTTTTACTTAGAATTGATCATAGCAAATCTTTTTTTTGTTGATCAACATAAAAAAATATAGGCATTTTTTCTTGTATCTGCTAATTTTGTTTTTCTCGAAGCAGTTAGTGTATATATGGAAAGGATTTGATAAAATTTGCAAACCAGAAAAAGGATTATCTATGACCCCTGTAACCGTTTTAGAAAAGCTTCAATGGCGCTATGCTGTCAAGAAATTTGATTCCTCCAAGAAAATTCCAGACGATGTTTGGAAGGCATTGGAACAAAGCTTGGTTTTATCTCCTTCTTCTTTTGGCTTACAGCCATGGAAATTTTTTGTTGTCCAAAACCCGGATACTCGGCAGGAGTTGTTAGCACATTCATGGGGACAAAAACAGGTTGTTGATGCTTCGCATCTGATTGTATTAGCAATTAAGGATGGCGTAAACGATCAAGATGTTGATCTTTATTTACAGCGAATGGCAGAGGTACAAAAAGTCCCTGTCGCTAATCTGGAAAAGTTTGGTGGAATGGTCAAAGGCTTTTTAAAAAATCCTCCATTTCCTTTTGAGGCTAATGAGTGGTCAGCTAGACAAGTTTATATTGCTTTGGGCTTTTTGATGACCTGTGCTGCCGTCTTAGATATTGATACCTGTCCGATGGAAGGATTTATGCCTCATGAATATGATCGAGTTTTGAATTTGCCTGAAAAAGGATATAAGTCTGTTTTGGTTTGTCCTGTTGGTTATAGATCCGGAGATGATCAATCGGCAGATCGACCTAAGGTTCGTTTCCCCACAGAGCAGGTCGTAGAATATTTATAACGATTTAGTCTCTTGCCCTGATTTAGTATTGTCAACAGGTAAAAACTGATAGTCTTGGCAATATTCCCTTGAAAAATATTCGAAGAACTCAACTATTCAAATCAAAAACCTAATCTCTAAATAATTTAAGGTATTTGGGGCTTGGGTTATTTTTTTCTTGCACTCAAAATAATTCACTACATCTAACTTGCTGAATAGTTTGAGGTAACACCCCTACGAGCATTGCAAAGGCCTCGTCTGGAAGTTTTCTGACAGTTTCTCCATCAAACCAATGCTCAAACTGATTTAGAATAACTCTGGCTCTTTCTGTTGCGATCTGATTATCAGTGATTTGCTTGGTCAATTTAACCCATTGTCGCCGCATTTTATATGCTTGTCTTCTGTCTTCGGAAGTTTTGGGAATTATTAGGGAAGGAATGCCAACTTCAATGACTTTGGTTACATTCTGGTCAAACTGACCACCGACAATAGCTCCTGGCCCAACAAACTCGGCATGATATTGCTTGTAAACAATTAACCCATTTTTGCGGCGAGGATTTACGATGAAGAGCTTTTGCGACGTTATTTTTTCCAAAATGTCAATAAACGATGAGTTCATGACTTCAAGTAAATTTTCACGATAAACATTTGGATAAAAGCCAATCTTAGGATGACCTCAGAAAACTTTAAAGTTCATATGCATCATCCTATAATGCTAGCTACTATTCACCTTAGATAGCTTTTTTCTTAACAGAATCCTGGTTGAGCCAGGATAGAAAAGACTTGACCATTGACGTTCCCTTTTGATTATTTGGTATCCGCTGTCAAGATAAAGTTTTAGAGCTAATCTATTTTCTTCAAGTACATGCAGCTGAACTCGATCATAACCCCAACTACAAGCAATTTGATCGCATTTTTGTAACAGTTTGCTAGCCAGTCCTTGGCGGCGATAATTTTCTCTAACTGCTAGGTTAGAGACATAGGGATATTGTGCTGCGGGAGCCCAAAAAGAAGTTCGTAGGGAAATTTCTACAGTACCTATAATTAATGAGTTATTATCTTCTTCCGTTGTTGCAACTAAGCATTTGTGGAGCGGTGGTTTGTTATTTAGTCGATAACGAAGATCTTCACTAATTGTGAATCTAAGTAGAAGTTGTAATCCTGCCAAGATTCCTGAATAACTATAAAAACTAGAAACTATCGTATCGGCAATTTGGTCGATATCTTTATCGTTTGCGGAACGAATGCTGTTTTTTGGCTTAAGAATATCCAAGTTATTAGTCTTTATAGAAAAGCTCATTAAGCAAAATTTTAGCTAAAATTGCTCCGACTATTGTAGTTGCTTATTTGGAGAAAAGTGTAATTTTTTTTTGAGCTGGGGAACAATATAAGTATTGATTTGGTTCTGCATATAATCTTGTGATGCAAAAGTTTCCCTGGCAACAGTCTCATAATTTATCGCAAAAAGCAGTTTGCCAAAATATTGTCGAAACTATTGGCAAAGTATTTAGCGTCGATCTAACCATTTTATTGGTTGTTGATCCTTTAACTAATCAAAAGCAGTATTTTAAAGCTTCTAAATCTCTTGGCCCTTTTAAGGGGGAAGAGTATGCATTTTTTCAGGAAATTGCTTTAATTGCCGATAATGTGATTGTTGTTGATGATTTTGTAAATGATTTTGATTCTCCAGATAATTTTTCTTTGTCTGGTTTAGCTCCTTATAAGAATCGGATTAAATCTATTCTTGCCATTCCTTTAACTTGTCAATATGGCTTAAAAGCTTATTTGAATTTATTTACTTTTCAGGAATTAAGAGTTTGGCAGAATGAGGATGTTGGTTTGGCAATGATGATGGCTACGCAGGGTGGGTTAGCTATCTCGCAAACTTATGCATATGAAGAAATTAAAGTTTGGGCTCAAAATGAAATTACAATTAGTCGAATTACAGCCGTAATTCGCTCTAGCTTAGAACCACAAGCTATTTATAATGCAATTGTGACTGAGTTAGGAACGACTTTAAAAGTAGAGGGATGTGCATTGTCTTTGTGGACAAAGAATGATCGCTATATGCGTTGCGTTGCTCTCTACAACCCTCATAAGAATAAAACTGTTCCTAAAGAAACAAAAGATTGGCAACGGTCTACTATCTCTCTGGTGCCGATCGCTGAAAATCCTTTGCTTCAGAAATTATTGAAAAATCCTATTCCAGTATGTCTGTGCGATCTCAAGAAAGATCCCGATTCAGCTAGATTTGATTTGCCCTGGCGCTCTCAGTCGAGATCCCTATTGATTGTTCCTTTGATTTTTGATGGGGAAATTATGGGAAGTATTACTTTACGAGAAGGTGATAAATCTCGTTATTGGCGTGACTCTGAAATTGAATTGGCAAAAGCCGTTGCCTCTCATGCAGCGATCGCCGTTACTCAAGCCAGACTCTATGAAACTACAAGAAGACAAGCTACTCAGCTCAAGGCTAGTGAGGATCGAGTTAAGGATCTTAATAACTATTTGACTGAGTCAATTTTAAAAAGATTTTTGCCTGAAGCGATCGCGAATAAGGCAGCGACGGGCAGCTTGGCTTTGGATCTAAGCCCTGAACCTCACTTGATCACAGTGTTATTTTGTGATTTGGTCGGATTTACTCGTCTTTCTAGTAAGCTTGAAGTTAAAGTCCTTTCTGAACTTCTAAATGATTATCTAGAAGCGATGACCCAGGCAGTTTTTGAAAATTCTGGCACAATTGATAAGTTTGTTGGGGATGGGGTAATGGCACTTTTTGGTGCTCCCGAAGAATTATCCCCCCACAAGCAGGCTCAAAAGGCGATCGCTACAGCTAGAGACATGTATCGTTATCTAATTCCTCTAAATCAAAAATGGCGTTCCAAGTCAGCTTGGAAATCAAGAGGGATTCCCGATTTACAATTACGTTGTGGCATTCACCAAGGCAGAGCTGTTGTTGGTATGTTTGGGGGTAAACATCGCAAAGACTATACGGCGATCGGAAATGTTGTCAATATTGCCGCTAGGCTGCAACAAAATGCTCAGCCCGATTGTATTTTGATGTCAGAAACGATTTATAGCAATTTATCCCGTGAGGAAGCACTTGGAATCGAGCCTAAGTGCATTAAGCTCAAAGGTATTGAAGCTAGTTTTTGTAGCTATGCCTTATGTATTAAAAAGCTGACTTCACGAAGAGTACATCATGAGTCTTTTTGAGCTATTTCCAGAATCTATTTGTTTTTTCTCGATTCAGAAGTTGTCCAACTAATTTTCAATGTTCGGTGAGAACAAAAACTTTTTAGGAAATTTTATGCTCTTGATTTTTATCAAATAGATGGAAGCGATTTAGATCTAAAACCAAGTTAACTGTATCTCCTGCCATTAAATTGGATTGGGGATCTATTCTGGCTACTAGTTCATCTCCATGATTGAGTTTGGCATAGATGATTAGTTCATGACCCATCATTTCTACTAAGTTGACTGTAACTTTGATCTGGAAAGGATTAATTTTGGGGGTTAGGAACTCTTGGCTGTAAATATTTTCTGGTCTAATGCCAAAAATAACCTCTTTTCCTAAATATTGTTGATAGCTATTTTGCCGATCTTGGGGCAGGGGGATTTGACAAGATTGGGTCTTGAAAAACAATTGTTGATTTTCTTGTTGTAGGATTCCAGACATGAAATTCATGCTAGGGCTACCCATGAAGCCCGCTACAAAAAGATTACTGGGATTTTCGTAAAGTTCTTGCGGAGTATCTATTTGTTGTAATATGCCTTGATTCATGACTGCAATTCTCGTACCCATTGTCATCGCTTCTACCTGATCGTGGGTCACGTAGATGAATGTTGTCGCCAGATCTTGGTGAAGTTTGCTTAGTTCTACCCTTGCTTTAGTCCGAAGTTTGGCATCGAGATTTGAGAGTGGTTCATCCATTAAGAAAACATTTGGTTGTCTGACGATCGCTCTGCCAACTGCAACTCTTTGTCTTTGTCCACCAGAGAGCTGTTTTGGTTTTCTCTGTAAAAGATTTTCAATTCCCAATTGTTGGGCTGCTGCGGTCACTCGCTGTTTAATTTCTGGTTTTTTATGTCCTTGTAACTCTAAGCTAAATGCCATATTCCCAAAAACTGACATGTGCGGATACAGCGCATAGGACTGAAAGACCATGGCAATATTGCGATCTTTGGAGGGTATTTCATTTACGCGGCGATCGCCGATATAAATATTGCCGCTAGTAATAGATTCTAAACCTGCCAACATTCTTAGCGAAGTAGTTTTTCCACAGCCAGAAGGCCCAACGAAAACTAGAAACTCTCCTGTCTCAACTGTAAAATTTAAATCTTTAACAGCGACAAATCCATTGTCGTAACGCTTCGTAACTTGCTCAAAACAAACTTTAGCCACAAACTTTGATACCTAAAAAATAATTTATCTAATCTTTTGACAATATCAAAAAGAAGAAAAAAATCAATGAAAGGCTATTTGTGTTGTCAGCCAAAATCGTCAAATATTTCTATCCCAGTATCACTACTTTTTTTGAATAGAGAGTAGCTCCAAGATATAGAATGGTTTCTTGTCCTTTCTCTGCATTAATCTATGTCTCAGCTTGACCAATCTGCCCTGAAAGCTCGAAGTAATTTGTTAATTATGTTTGTGGTGCATATTGTCTTAGATGTCATTCTCGTGGCTATGGCTAAAGATCTATGGGCTATTAGTCGTATTGTGGTTGCTATTGCTGTGATGTACTTTGTTTTACAAGGGCGTAAATGGGCAAAGTGGTTTTTGGTGGCTCTTTTTAGTTGTCTGATTGTTGCTTTACTAGCATTGATTGTTGCTCTATCGGCAAAGCTTTCTCCCATCCTAATTTTTGGTAGCTTAGTGCTGATAGTTCTTAGTGTGATTATTGAAATTTATCTAGTTCTTAATCAGGATTTGAATCGTTATTTTTCTCTCAAGAGACAAGCTTATAGCTCATAACCAAAATTTCTAGGGACTTATTCTCCTTTTCAGAGTTTAGTTAATATACTTTTGACAGTATTTAGTCGATAACTTGATTTGGAATTCGACCTCATGATGAACAATGACAAAATTAATCAATACTTAACTAACCACTCGTTAATTTCTAGTCTAGTTGAGCAACGTCGAGGGGTTTGGACTTTTGAGTTTGAGCATATTTCGGCTTATATTATGACCGATGATCGTCAAGGTATAGACCGAATGAGGATTATGTCTCTTGTCTGTCAAAATCCTCAATCTTTTCCGAAGATCTCAGCGACAAGACTATTGCAGGCTAATTGTCACGAAGCTCTTGATGCGAGGTTTTGTTGCGAACACGATGGCTCGTTATGGTCTGCTTTCATCCATCGCTTATCGACTTTAGCTGAGGAAGATCTTGACTCTGGTCTTCAGCAGGTGATTACTTTGGTGAAAAGCTTCCCTTTAAAGCTATCTAGCCTAGATTTTTACTTTAGAGGTCAGTAACCTGAAGATTGAAAATTTGGATCAAAAGCTAAATTTGGTCTGACTATATTATTTACTGAGACTGAATTATTTACTGAGACTGAATGATGCGGATGCAACTCCAGAGACAGGAATTAGTAATTTATTGGATTATTTTAAAGGTTTGATTGATGGCACTGAAACAGCCAATCTTAATTATCTGTATTTAGTTAGTTGGTTGTTCTAACTGTTTAATTCGTTGTCGATATTCTCGATAGCTTTGTTCGAAATCAGCGATCGCATTTTCAGGAATAGCTTTGTTTGCTAATTCTGGATTGGCTTTGAGAAAATCAAATACTTCTTTGATATCTTTTACAAATTTCTTAGTAAAAAAGCGAGTGAAACTGTTTTAGCAATCTTTTTTACTTTCATGAAAGTTATCCTGAATTTTTAACTAACTAGAAATATTTTATCGAGATCGCATTATTTTCTAACCAACATGAATACTTATTCCAAGTTTGCCGAACTGTCTCCAACCTTCTATGCCGATGCAGGCTTGAAGCGAGAACAATTTATGGATATGGGGATTAAGCAGATGTGGCAGGGTATGTCTCGAATTGCGGGATCGGTTTGTACCGTGAGTTGCCCTCCAGGAGATAACCTGATGCTCCATGCTGCTATTTATCGTGCCGAACCAGGTTCAATTATTGTGGTGCAAGCAGGAGACATAAAATATGCTCTCTCTGGAGGAAATGTTTGTGCCACAGCCCAAGAAAGGGGCATCGCTGGTTTTATTATTGATGGAGTTATCCGCGATATTGCAGAAGTCCGAGAAGCGAAATTTCCTGTCTTTGCGCGGGGTATCTCACCAATACCTGGCAAGAAAAAAGCCCTAGGAACTCTCAACAAACCCATAATCTGTGGCGGAGTTGGGGTAAATCCAGGGGACATTGCGATCGCAGATGAAGAAGGTATTGCCATTTTACCCGCAAAGCAAAGCGAAGAACTTTGGCTAAATGCCAAACAAAAAGCCGAGCAGGATGAAGCCCTTACCCTCAAAGATTGGCAAACCAACCACCGCAATAAGATTGAGAAAATTCTTCATGATCTTAATTTTGAAGGTTAGAGGCGCAAAATGGAGATATTCTACTTAACGAAGGGCAAAGTAAATAAATGTTTAATTGCTTTGCTATCTATAGTGATGAGATTGATGGTTGTGGCTTGCAAAACACTCTTATTAATAATGAATCTGTAGTAAAAACAAATTAGATCCGAGCATCCAAATAAATGAATACCTGGTATAAGGCGATCGCCCAACCCGCAACAGAATTTGAGCAGACAACTCTAAGATTACTTGAAGGGGAAATTCCTGCTCAGCTTCAGGGAACTCTCTATCGTAATGGCCCTGCTAGATTAGCGATCGGTAAGCAAAAAGTGGGGCATTGGTTTGACGGGGATGGAGCGATTTTAGGGGTTAACTTTGCTGGACAGATGGCAACGGCTACCTACAAATATGTGCAAACTCAAGGTTATCTTGCTGAGCTACAGGCGCAAAAGTATTTATTTGCCAACTATGGAATGACTGCGGCTGGAGCTTTTTGGAATAACATTTTCAAACCAGTCAAAAATAGTGCTAACACTTCTGTCTTGGCTCTTGAAGATCGCTTACTTGCCTTATGGGAAGGCGGTTCTCCCCATGGCTTAGATTTAGAAACACTCGCTACTAAGGGCGCTGATAATTTGGCTGATACCTTAGATAAGTTGCCTTTTTCTGCCCATCCCAAAATAGATCCAGTAACAGGGGAAATTTTTAATTTTGGGGTTAATCCAGGTAGTAAGAATACTTTGTACTTGTATCGGTGTGATGCGTCGGGAAAAATTATTCGCCAAGGTAGTTTCAATTTGTCCGGGTTACCGATTATTCATGATTTTGTTTTGGCAGGAGACTATCTCGTGTTTTTCATCTCTCCGATCAGGACGAACACACTCTCTCTTTTGCTGGGCAGAAAATCTTATAGCGATGCCATGAAATGGCAACCTAAGTTGGGTACGCAAATTTTAATTTTTGATCGTGATGATTTATCTTTGGTTAGCCAAAATCGAACTGATCCCTGGTATCAATGGCACTACAGTAACGGGTATTTAAATCGCGATCGCCAGATTGTGATTGAATTTATTCGTTATCCCAATTTTCAAACCAATGAATTTCTTCGCGAAGTCGCTACAGGCGAAATTAAAACCAAAGCAAAAGGAACATTGTGGCAAGTGATTGTTAATCCTAAAACGGCGAAAGTGATGGAGAATAAGCAGTTACTAGATCGCCAATGCGAATTTCCCACTGTCGCTCCAGCTAAGGTTGGACAATCTTGGCGCTATACCTATCTAAATACTCATCTGGATAATCAAGATCGTGGTCAAGAACTATTCACTGCGATCGCTAGATTTGATCGTCAGACAGGTGATTTGGCTGTTTCCCAAATGGGAGAAAACTTTTACCCTGCCGAACCGCTCTTCGTGCCCAGGACAAACGAAAATGATTCTGGCTGGATAATTACAGTTGTTTTTAACGGCAATTTGGATCGTAGTGAGGTTTGGATTTACCAGAGCGATCGCTTAGCCGAAAAGCCGGTTTGTCGCCTAGTATTGCCCAGCGTCATTCCCCATAGTTTTCACGGTACTTGGAAAGCAGCTTGATGATCTGTCAATTTTGTTTCGAGCGAGATAGAGGGATTAGGAGTTCGGAGTTCGGAGTTTTAATACAGTCAAATGTCGTTGTTACGAAGACTAGTCAATTTGCCTGGATGCTTGTACAAGAGGGAACAAGGCTCCTATTTGCTCGGCTCCATTGACTCCTAAATCACTGTGGCAAAGAATCACTTTTTCGGAAACTCGACCGAATAAATCCTGGATAATTCTGGCTAGTCTTTGTTGATCCATTAGGTATTGATCCTCCGGAAACCAACTTTGTCCAGACCATTCTTGTAAAAACAATTGGGCACCGAATAAAATCGCCGAGCCGCCTTGTTCCCATAGAGAGGAACCAGCATCGAGCCAATAGTGAAAACGATGAGCAGTCCGTAAGGAGCGATATTGGAAGATTGTCGCTAAAGAAACAGCATTCTTAACCGTGGTAAATTGATTATTCTTTTGATGGTTAGCAGCGATCGTTCCTCGACGAAGTAGGGAAATAAATTGAGCCACTGTCACTGCCTGGGTTTGCAAGGTAGGCTGAGTTTGTCTTAATCTACGGTCGACTTCCCAATAATGCTGAGCCGATTCCATTAATTTGCGTAATGAGGACAGGGTGTTGTTGTTCTTGATCTCGCTACTTTTGCCCAAAAAGTAATTGATTGCCCTGCTTAAAAAAATTGCTGGAGTCACATAGCATTGTTTTTGCTGTTCTACCTTGTTGGATTCAACCCAATTACAAATTTTGTGATAGGCACTTGCTGCTTGATTTCCCAACCTGTCCCAGCGTGAAAAAGATTCGATCGCCAATAAATCGGGCAACTCGGAATCTACTTGATAACAATGATCTGCAATTAAGCCTGCTCGAACTGGATCGATTTGGGGAACTAATCCGGTTTGCGTAGAAACCTGAGACAAAATAGTTAACATTTCGGCAATTGAATCTCGATCAACTAATCTTCCTATGCCGGGATAAACCAAGGCCATTAAAGTCAAAAGAGATCTGACTGTGGGATCACTAATTAACGGGCGTTGTTCATTTACTGGAGTTACCGCGATGCCTTGAGCTGATAACATTTCGATTAGAGTATAGCGACCAATTTCATCTAGCCCAGGGGCAATAATCGCAATCTCTTGAAGGGGGATACCTTGCTCTTTAACTGTTCGCACAAGATGTTGACTGGTGGCGCGCAATAGCTCTGCACGAGAAATAACCTGAATTGACTGCACAAAATCAGGAAAATCGCTGCCATAAACGTTTTCAAAAATTATCTGTTGTGCCAAGTTAGAACATTGATGAGCTATTGGTGGTTGAGCTATTGCTGATTCTGTTGGCTTCAGTTCAATTTTTTGACAACGCTGGGCAAGTTTGTGTAAATAGTTGGGGTCAGCATTTAATCCCAAGCGAATTTGACCATGAGGATTGTAAGTGAATATTCCCTTAACTCCCTGATCCAATAACAACTCAAATAGATCTGCGGCGATCGCTGGATAATCATCTGTATCATCAGCCAAGATAATTTGATGTCTTTGCCTTAAATGTTGTTGATATTGAGGATTAAGTAGTAAATATCGCCAATAAAGCTCATAAATAAGTCCATAAGTTAAAATTCCTCTTTGTAAACACCATTCCCTCCATTGCAGAAGTAATTCCCCTATCCGATTATAAAGATTAAGATCAGTTGTCCTTTCTGGAAAACCTTGTTCTAAAATCGTGGGAATTTCGTCAGGTGTAATCCCGCTAGAGCCTGCTAGTTGTAGTAAGTCTAAAGTCTGCCTGACAAAGCGATATTCTCCATTTTCTTTGGTCAGTATTTCCCAATCAGGTTCCTCTCGCCATAATTTGGTAGCTAGTTCTTGTTCTGTTTCTGGGCGTAATCTGAGGGGAAATTGCGCTTTGATTTCTAGTTGCTTGAAAATTAATGGCCAGAATAAAACTACTTCGTCAACAATAAAACCTACGGGTGTCTTACAAATTATGGGGTAAGTGCCTTCTACTGATTCGGCAAGGCGATCGCTCAACTCCAAACGATTCTGATTATTGGCAGCAAAGACCAAAATAGCATCCGTTAGACCCTCTTTCGCCAATCGTTCTGGCTGACGATTAACTCTTAGAGCTACCCATTGACGAAATTCTTTAACTAAATATTCAGTCTTGCCAACTCTAGTTGTACCTTCAATCCATAAAGAATTTGATTGTCTACGATGCATAAAGCACTATCTGAAATTACAGTAATCTCTAAGCAAATCCTGAATCTCTAAGCAAATTCTGGTGAACTTAGCAAAAATAATTATAAAGTGTTTTTTTAGCTGATCACTTGATCTAGCTAACAATATCATTAATTAATTGATCTCTTTAACCTTCACTAAAGACAGACTAGCGGAAGGAATAAATCAATTGTTAATTGACCGTATACGTGACCTCTTGGACTTGTCCCGGTTTACCTAAGATTTTCTCCTTTCCTTGATTATAGGTAACTACTACCCCACCTGCATTTCCTGCAATTATATTGATCTGTTCTTTTCCTTGCCAACTTCGTTTAGATCCCTTGGCTAAAGTTCCCTCAAATTTAACTTTTCCATCCACTACTACTTTTAACCAACAACGCTCCTTAAGATCAATATCGACAACTACAGACTCAGAATTATTGCTGCTAGATTGCGAAACAAACTGAGACGGGGATGCGGAAGAAATCGTAGTAGGAACATTCCCGTTTAATGGGGTTTCCTGATTACTTAGCGATATATTTTGTTCTGGAACAGCTTGATTATTAACAACAACTGGTTCTTCAACCAGAGATGCAATAGATCTAATTGCGACTACTACTAAAGTTAGGTAAAGCAGATAGAGATGGGCAGGTTTTAATTGAAATCCCTTTGATTCTCTAGGCTGATTATGCTTGGTTTTGGCATCCAAACTAATATGTGAACTTCTTCTAGATCTACTAGATTTACCTTGTTGAGAATGAACTTTAACCTTGGGTGATTTTTGGCTAGCAATACTGGTTTCTTCGTGAGCTAATTTTTCATAATCCCAGTTCGCAACTGTGCCGATTGCCTTAGCGTATTTAGCTATTAACGCTTTAATATAAAAAGGTTCTGGTAAATCTTGTAAATTACCTTTTTCGATAGCGACAATCACACGCTTAGATATCATCGTGTGTTTCGCTATTTGATCCACTGTCAAATTTTTTTCAAGACGAATCCGAGAAAATCTTGCGCCAATTTCTTTTAACTTTTTCTCTAAAGGAGACATAGAATAAAACTGGGAATTTAGTAAGGTGATAAATTGTCCACAATCAACAGGGAAAAGATGCTTCTTTCTCTTTGCTAGTTTTGTATTTGATCTCTCTTTGTAATTGATTTTCGCTCAATAGGCTTACAATTAGAAGGCTTTTTTAATGTAGTTTGCAAAAACTTAACCTCTGTCAAGGTCAAATGACGATACTCTCCTAAAAAAAGACTTTTACCTGTAGCATTTTGTAATGTAATTGAGGCAATAGCAATTCTATGTAAACTAATGACTTTGTACCCGAAATATTCGGCAACACGTCTTATCTGTCTATTTCTGCCTTCGGTTAAAACTATTTCAATTAATGTTTGAGTCGCTTTAATTTCTAACACCTTAACCGTTGCAGGTAAAGTTTTTCGTTCCGATAAAATAATGCCTTTTCGCCAAAGCTCAAGTTGATTATGGGTTGGGCAACCATTCAGAACAACGCGGTAAGTCTTGGGCAAATGATAGCGGGGGTGAGTTAGATTTAAAGTCAGTGCACCATCGTTTGTCAACAATAAAGCGCCAGTAGAATTTATATCCAGTCTGCCAACAGGGTGAATTCCTTGTCCGGATTGTAACTTGGTTGGTAATAAGTCAAGGATGGTTTTTCGATCTTGAGGATCATCACAGGTAGAAACTACTCCAAGAGGCTTGTTAATTAATAAATAAACTGGTGAAGGGCGAAGATGTTTTTGAATAATTTGATCATCAACCTCTAATTGATCTACTGAAATATCTACTTTATCTCCTAGTTTGGCAATCCGCCTGTTAAGCTTAACTCGTCCAGATAAAATCATTTTTTCTGCTTGTCTACGAGAGGCAATTCCCCACTGAGACAAGATTTTTTGTATCCGTTCTGCCATAGTTTAATCTGTATTAGTAGTCTCAATATATTACATAACAAAAAATTAAATTAAAGATGTTCGTTTCTAAATTTAGATAATGTTGTTTTTGTAAGAATTAGAAATCATCGAAGTATCTTAACTTAAGGTAAACCGTTCTACTTTATGTGGTCATTTAAAAAGTAGTCCTTTCGGACGAATAATAATATCTTTATGATAGTTAGTAAGTTACTCGCGAAAGCGATAAAATTATGGCTTAAATCGCAAGTATCAGCAATTCAAGATTTAGAAATAGCCATTTTAAGCGAGAATAAACAGATTTTACAGGGCAATATTTCTCAAGTTTTAATTAAGGCTACCCATGCCGTTTATCAGGATTTACATTTATCAAGGCTGGAGATAGATGGTACTAATATTAGGTTTGATTTATCGAAAGTTATTAAACAAAAGAGTTTTCGTTTACAGGAATTAATTAAGGTCGAGCTAGAAATTTATTTGTCTGCTAGTGATTTACAGCATTCTTGTAATTCAAAAATTTTATCTTCTGCTTTAACTGAAATTTGGTGCCATTTCCTAAAGCAATCACGGAGCCAAAATTTTTGTCTGAATGAGAATTATCAGTGGAAAAACCTATCAATTTTGGAATCTGGAATAGTTATTCAAGGCTACTTTAAAAGGCAAGATCATCTTGATTGTTTAAAGCTAAAAACTCAGGTCGAATTAGGAGATCCTCATACTCTCTTGTTGACGCCAAAAGAAATCATTACTTCTGAAGATTTACCGATTATCACTAATGAAACTTTGACTTTTGACTTGGGAGAAGACGTTAAAATAAATTTTCTAGAAATAACTGAAGAACAGATATCTCTTCAGGGTGAAATTACTATTTATCCTTAAGTCTCAACTTAAATCTTCATCTATGTCGTCTGTTGAATAATTCCAGTTGAGATCCTGTAAATTTTGGTTCTTAGATTTTCTAGAGACTTGGCGGTATTTTTTCGTTGCCAAAATCGGTTCATATTTGGCTTTACTAGATTTTTTTACTTTTAATTTTTTACTAAAATTTTCATCAGCCGTGGATTGAAGATTTTTTTTGTAAGCGATCGCATTTTCTAAAAAATTTCGATAATATTCATATCGCTCCCAATTCCCCTTGACGACACAATTTGGCTCATCTCGATGAGAGCAGTTATTAAATTGACAACTCTGTTGTTGTAATCTTTTTCTTGCTTCGGGAAAATACCAGGCTAATTGTAGAGGATCACAAGTTAAATCAGGTTGATTAAAGCCGGGGCTATCAGCGAGTAATCCACCTCCAGGCAGATCAAATAGCTCTACATGACGAGTCGTATGACGACCTTTTTGTAGCTTGCCAGAAACTTCGCCAATTTTTAGATCAACTTGAGGAATTACATTATTAATTAAACTAGATTTTCCTACTCCACTTGGCCCTGCCACAATTGTGATCGAACCTTGGAATATTTTTAATAACTCGCTAAAACCCTGTTGTTGTAAAACACTAATGAAATTTACCTGATAACCCCAATCAGCTAATCTTTGACGCCATTTCTCTTGATTTACGTTTGAGACTAAATCACATTTATTTAAACACAAATGAGTCTTTAAATCAGTGGATTCGGCTTTAACCAGGAAACGACTTAGCTGCCAAGGATCGAGAGTTGGTTCTGCTAAAGAAAATACCAACAAAATCTGATCAGCATTGGCTACCGGCGGTCGATGTAATTCAGTTTGGCGCTCTAGGACTTTGGATATTACCCCTCTATCTTCTTGCCAATCAGGTTCTTCAACTACAACGCGATCGCCGACCATCACCTTTTGCCCAATTTTTTTTAATAAGGCACGGCGGGTACAAAGCAGAGAATAATTACTTCCTTTTGTCGAATCTGAAGTAGTTATTCTTACTTGGTAGAAATTAGCTTGAACCGCTGTTACAGTTCCCCATAATGGCTGATCATCCAAACCTACACTGTTTTGAAAATTCACGACACTAGAGGTCTGCTTACGCGGATCGAAAAATATCCATCACAATCTTGAATTGATTGTAAATTGTAGCCCTCGATTTTTAAGCTATTGGGAACCTGCTCGATTGGTTCACCTCCATCAAGCCAAACTTCCAAAACAGTATCGACTGGAAGTTGTTCTAAACGGAGCTTAGTTCGCACGAAATTAATCGGACAAGGAGTGCCCCTTAAATCGAGAATTTGAGCTTCTGTTTGAGAAGGGAGAGAAGAATTATTCATTTATGGAATAATCCCCCTAAAAATCCTTCTAGACCTCCTTTCCCCGTACTTTCACCTTTGATTTCTGCTAATTGTGCCAATAAACCTTTTTCTTCAGAACTAATTTTTGTCGGAATATTAATTTTGATAGTAATTAAGTGATCTCCTCTACTAACCGCATTGCCAAGCTTAGGAACACCTTTATTCTCTAGTTTAATTACCTGATTTGGTTGTGTTCCAGCAGGAATAATTAATTCCTCGTCTTCATCTACTGTTTTAACCTGAATGCGACAACCTAAAATTGCTTGTAGATAACTGACTGTAATTTCAGATTTGATATTGATACCATCTCGAACAAACTCCTGATCTGTTTCTACATATAGGTAGACATACAAATCACCAGGTGGTCCATTTTTAGATCCTGCATCTCCTTCGCCAGAAACTCTTAGTCTAGTTCCATTGTCTACACCAGGTGGAATAGTAATTTTTAGTTTTTTTGTTTCTTTTTTACGACCAGATCCTTTACATGAATCACATTTGGCTTCAACTATTTCCCCACTTCCATTACAGGTTGGACAAGCAGAAACCTGAGCAAAACTACCGAAGGGTGTCCTTGTTGCTCGCTTGACTTGACCAATTCCATTACAGGTTGAACAAGTTTTAGCACTTGTTCCAGGCTTGGCTCCATTACCCTGACAAACTTTACAAGATTCTAGATGAGGAATCCTAATTTGTTTTTCACCACCAAAAACTGCTTCACGAAAGTCTAACTTTAAATCTAGTCGTAAATCATCCCCTCGAATCGGGCCATTACGTCTACCAGAAGAGCTAGGTCCTCCCGTACCACCAAAGCCGCTAAATATCGACTCGAAAATGTCGGCAAAGCCGCCCATGTCACCATACTCAAAACCAGAAGCCCCTCCAGCCCCTGAAGAAACTCCCTGCTCGCCAAAACGATCATATCGACTTCGAACTTCCGGCTCTGATAAAACCTCGTAAGCGCGACTAATCTCCTTGAACTTTTCTTCAGCGCCCTGGTCTTTATTTACATCCGGATGATATTTACGCGCAAGGCGACGATAGGCTCGTTTAATTTCATCTTTGTCCGCATCACGCGATACGCCCAGGATTTGATAATAGTCCCCTGCCATAAATTCTGATATGAGTTGTGTGGTGTATTAATTGATCGTAGCTCAACAAAGATAGTATATAAAAATTTCGCTCCAAATAACATGTTTGCCTTAGTCGACAACTTCATAGTCTTCAAATACAGACTCATCGAAAGCTGTTTGATCACTAAAAGAATTTTCGTTTTCTACCGACTTAAGATTAGATTTTTGTTTGACTTCAACTACCGCTTTACTGGAGGAAGGTAGATTTGCGGAAGAGTTATTTTGTTTAGAAAAGTCCCCTGCAATAGTTGCATCCATATCCAGCTCTAGATCTTCAAGACTTAAATTCGGTTTATCATTGGCAGCTTGCTGATATACATTAGTTCCTACCTGAAGCAACTTCTGTTGAAATTCTTCAACAAAAGCTCTAACTGAATCAGGACTAGTGTTCTTATCTGCAAAAGACTCTTCAATCTTCCCTTTAAGGTTTTCGATTTCCGATCTCAATTCATCACGAACCAGATGTTCCTTATTTTTAATGGTAGTTTCATAATTGTAGAACAGGTTCTCGGCTTGATTTTTTAGCTCAACTAACTGAACTCGATTGAGATCTCGCTCTGCATAAGCTTCTGCCTCTAATCTCATTCTTTCAACCTCGGAACTGCTCAGACCTCCAGTATTAGAAATGGTTATATTTTGGTTTTTACCTGTGCCCTTATCTTCCGCTGATACTTGCAAAATACCATTAACATCGATTTCAAAGCTAACTTCTATTTGCGGCACGCCTCTTGGTGCAACAGGAATACCAGCCAATAAAAATTTACCCAAACTTTTATTATCTTTTGCCATAGCTCTTTCACCCTGTAAGGCGTGAATTTCAACTGAGGTTTGGGCATCAGCCGCTGTGGAAAAAATCTGAGATTTACTCGTAGGGACGGTTGTATTTCGTTCGATAATTTTAGTGAATACTTCCCCGAGGGTTTCAATTCCCAAAGATAAAGGAGTAACATCCAGTAATAGAAGATCTTCTACTTCTCCCCCTAGCACTCCGCCTTGAATTGCTGCCCCTAAAGCAACTGCCTCATCTGGGTTTACAGATCTATCGAGCTTGACGCTGCTAAATAAGTCTTTAATTGCTTTATTGATAGCGGGAATACGTGTAGAGCCACCCACCAAAATAAATCTATCTATCTCCTCAGGACTTAGGTCTGCATCCTTGAGTGCTTGTCTAACAGGATCTAAGGTGTCTTGGATGAGTTGGTGAGATAATTCTTCAAATTTGGCACGACTTAATTCCAACTCTAAGTGTTTTGGTCCTGTTTCATCAGCAGTAATAAAAGGTAAATTAATTGAGGTGGATGGAGCTGAAGATAGCTCTATTTTGGCTTTTTCCGCTGCCTCCCTCAATCGCTGCAAAGCCATTTTATCGTTTTTAAGATCAACTTTTTCTTGTTCTAGAAAAATTTTCATCATCCAGCGAACAATTACATTATCGAAGTCGTCTCCGCCTAGACGATTATTTCCTGATGTTGCTCTGACTTCGAAAACACCGCCACCTAGCTGGAGAATAGAAACGTCAAAAGTACCTCCCCCTAAATCGAATACGAGAATATGCTGTTCTGTCTCCATTTTGTCAAGCCCATATGCCAAAGCAGCAGCAGTAGGCTCATTGATAATCCGTAATACTTCCAGCCCAGCGATAGTCCCAGCATCTTTAGTTGCTTGTCTTTGAGAGTCGGTAAAATAGGCAGGGACAGTTATGACGGCTTGAGTTACTGATTCTCCTAAGAAGTTTTCGGCATCGACTTTCAACTTTTGTAAAATCATTGCGGAAATTTCTTGAGGGGTATAGGTATTGCCTTGGAGTTGAACATCTATGGTACTATCCCTACCAATGACACATTCATAGGCTATTCTAGAGCGTTCTTCTTCTGTTTCTTCCCAACGACGACCAATAAATCGCTTGATGCTATGAATGGTATTAAATGCATTAGTAACAGACTGCCTTTTTGCTAGCTGACCAACTAAGCGGGAGTTTCCTTTGGCAAAAGCAACCATACTAGGAGTTGTCCTTCCACCTTCCGAATTAGTAATAACAATCGGCTTACCCCCCTCTAATACTGAAACACAACTATTAGTGGTTCCTAAGTCAATACCAATAACTTTTGCCATGATGTTGGGACTTTATACGTAAATACAAAAACTTATCAAAAAAATCAAGCAATGAAACCAAAATTACTCTTACATTGTTTTTTAAACAATGCCTGAGAAAGATTCTTGTTAATCTCTTAAACGTTTCTAGATTTAGGTTTATTGCTTAAATACAATCCAAATTTAATTTTCAGAGTCCGAACTCTCTGACGGATTATTCTCTTCAATTACCTGTTCTTCCTCCGAGGTTATCACGGGTTCTTGAGGAACAGCAACTTTAACCATTGCATGACGTAGTACTTCTTCTCCTAAAGTATAACCTCTCATTAATTGTTCGATGACTGTGCCTTCAGGATGTTGATCCGTAGCTTCTCTCATCATCGCCTCGTGAAAATTAGGGTCAAATTCTTGACCTTCAGGTCTCATCGCTGCAACTCCCATTTTCTTTAAAGAATCGACGAGAGTCTTATAAACACCTTGATAGCTATTGTGAATTGTTTTTTCCCCGTCGGTTTCGGGCTTAATTTGCAATCTGGCTCGTTCAAAATTGTCGACAACGGATAATAATCCGACGATCACATTTTTTTTAGCCTGCTGTTCTAAATTCTCTTTTTCTTTGGCATTTCTTTTACGGAAATTATCAAAATCAGCAGCAAGTCTTGCATATTGACCTTTAATTCCGTTGCTTTGATTTATCCTTTCATCTAAAAGATTTTTAAGATTGGCGTTTTCCTGTTGCAAAGAGGTAATGATTTCTAAGTTTTCCTGATTCTCGTCTAAGGAAGCTACTTCTTCTTCCTGAGAAGAATTCGGGTTGAATGGCGACTCGCTTTCAGTTGGAGCTGATGGAGTGTCTTCTGGATTAGGTGTACTGACACTACTGTTTTCAGATGCTTCTGGTGCGTCTTTGTAGAATCCTTCTTGATTTTCCTCTGGATTAGTTGCTGAAGTTGTTTGCTCTTCGTTCATAAGAAATTTAATGCCAAGTGTATGTTTAAAAATTGTACTTCTAGAAGAGGGATTGTCTCTACATAGAGTTTAGTTTTGTGGGATAAATTTCCGCTAGTCCAATCTAGCATTTCGAGAATTTATATTGCTCAAGTAACATTTTTATCATTTGGCTTGAGAGTTTAGCAATATTTTGGGGAACACTGGTTAATACCAGGAGATATTTTATGATTTTATGACTTATTCTTCATCTTCTAAATCGAAAAGAACTAGAGCGATCGCATTACGTAATTACTTTTCTCCTTTTGGCAACAAACTAATTGAAACTGGTTTTGTCAACGGGGAACAGATGCAAAAGGCTTTGCAAGATAGTCGTAAATCGGGTCGTTCTCTAGTCGATATTTTAGAGTCTGTAACGGGAAAAGCACTTCCTCCAGATCTAATCCGACAGTATAAGAAACATCATTTGTTCGAGCTGAAAATTCTTTATGGGATTGAATACATAGATCCTGAAATTGAGGAAGTTCAGAGTAGTCAAACAGCAGAACTAATTGAATCTTTGATTCCTTTAGATTTATGTCGTCGCTATCGTTTAATTCCGATTGAAAAAAAGGATACTGAACCCGCTTCTTTGGTTGTGGCCATGGTAGAGCCAGAAAACCTAGAAGCACAAGATGATCTGAATCGAATTCTTCGACCAAAAGGAATTGAGCTTCAAAGAATTGTTATTACCAAGTCAGATTATCAAAAATTAATTGATAAATATCTGGACGAACAAGTTAAGAAAGAGAAGGCTCCTGATAAGTCTACAAACGTAAATGTTGACGTCTCTCTTGATTTAGATAACTTAGATTTTAATCTCGAAGAAGCCGAAGCAGAGGTTGCTGATGATTTAGGAGCTGTTAATGAGGCGCAAGGTGCGCCAATTATTAGCCTAGTCAATAAAATTTTGGCAAAAGCACTTCAAGATGGAGTCTCCGATATCCATGTTGAACCTCAAGAAGAGGGTCTTAGAGTCCGCTATCGTAAAGATGGGGTTTTGCAGCAAGCCTTTGACATGATGCCCAAGAAAATTATCCCTGCTGTGGTTGCTCGCTTCAAAATCATGGCCGATTTGGACATTGCAGAGAAAAGGCTACCCCAAGATGGCAAAATTAGGCGGATGTTTCAAGGTCGAAAAGTCGATTTTCGGGTTAATAGTCTTCCCAGTCGTTTTGGTGAAAAAATCTGTTTACGGATTTTAGATAACTCAGCTACACAACTAGGACTTGATAAGTTAATTACTCATCAGCCAACTCTAGAAGTAGTTAGAGATATGGCGCAAAAACCCTTTGGGCTGTTACTTGTAACTGGACCAACAGGATCAGGTAAATCAACGACTCTTTATTCTGTACTCGCAGAACGTAATCATCCTGGGGTGAATATTAGTACAGCAGAAGATCCGATTGAATATTCTTTGGATGGAATCACTCAAGTTCAGGTAATTCGTGAAAAAGGAATGGATTTTGCCTCAATCTTGAGAGCTTTCTTAAGACAGGATCCTGATGTAATTCTCGTCGGAGAAACAAGAGACCCAGAAACTGCCAAAACAGCAATTGAAGCGGCAATGACTGGTCACTTAGTCCTGACTACCTTGCATACAAATGATGCTGCTGGGGCAATCTCTCGCCTTGATGAGATGGGAGTAGAGCCCTTTATGATTTCTGGTTCTCTAGTGGGCGTTCTTGCACAACGATTAATGCGTCGTGTTTGTGGCAAGTGTAAAATTCCTTACACTCCCACTACCGAAGAATTGGCTCGTTTTGGCTTAAGTGCATCTAATGGCGAGGAGGTAACTTTCTATAAGGCAAATACTCTAAGTCAGGAAGAAAGATTGGCTGCTAAGGCTAATGGCGATTTATGTCCTAAGTGTAATGGTGGTGGCTATAAAGGCAGGGTCGGGGTTTATGAGGTTATGAAAACCTCAGAAAAAATTCAAGAATTAGTCAACCAAGGTGCAACTACAGATCGAATCAAAGAAGTTGCTGTTGAAGAAGGCATGATTACGATTTTGGCCTACAGTCTCGATTTAGTCAGAGAAGGGCATACTACTCTCGAAGAGGTAGAAAGGGTAACCTTTACCGATTCTGGGTTAGAAGCGGAATTGAAGGCTAAACGGAAGAGTGGTCTAACTTGTCGTACTTGTGAGGCTCAACTACAACCGGAATGGTTGGATTGTCCATACTGTATGACATCTCGTTTTAGCGATTAACTTTTTAATAACCTGATTTAATACAAGCTTGCTAAGGGCAAGAAACGAACTATGGATTTGATGATCGAAGATTTGATGGAACAGCTTGTTGAAATGGGCGGTTCTGACATGCATATTCAAGCTAGTGCCCCTGTCTATTTTCGTATTAGCGGCAAACTAACTCCTATTGGCGAAGAGCTTACTGGGCAAGAATGTCAAAGATTAATTTTCAGTATGCTCAATAATACCCAAAGAAAAGATTTAGAGCAAACTTGGGAATTAGATTGTTCTTATGGCGTGAAAGGACTAGCCCGTTTCCGAGTCAATGTCTATAAGGAAAGAGGTTTTTATGCTGCTTGTTTGAGGGCATTGTCTTCAAAAATTCCTAATTTCGATCAGTTAGGTTTGCCTGATATCGTACGTGATATGACCAATCGCCCCAAAGGTTTGATCTTGGTAACTGGTCCGACAGGTTCAGGTAAGACGACAACTTTGGCTGCAATGCTAGATTTGATTAATCGAACTCGAGCTGAGCATATTCTAACGGTAGAGGATCCGATTGAATATGTTTTTCCCAATATTAAAAGTCTTTTTCATCAACGGCAAAAGGGAGAGGACACTAAAAGTTTTTCTAATGCTTTGAAGGGTGCTTTGCGGGAAGATCCCGATATTATTTTGGTTGGGGAGATGCGGGATTTAGAAACTATTTCCTTAGCAATTTCTGCCGCGGAAACTGGGCATTTAGTTTTTGGGACATTGCATACTAGTTCCGCAGCAAGTACTGTCGATCGGATGATTGATGTATTTCCTGCTGCTGAGCAATCTCAAATTAGAGCGATGCTTTCAAACTCCTTAATGGCTGTGTTTAGTCAGACCTTGGCTAAAAAGAAAAGTCCTAAGCCTGGTGAGTTTGGTCGAGCGATGTGTCAAGAAATTATGATCGTGACTCCTGCGATCGCCAATTTAATCAGGGAAGGAAAAGCTTCGCAAGTTTATTCGGCGATTCAGACTGGTGCAAAAATGGGAATGATGACGATGGAGCAATCTTTAGCCGATTTGGTGAAAACTGGTGTGATTAGTATGGAAGAAGCGATCGCTAAAAGTTCCAAGCCCAGCGAATTGCAGCGCCTAGTTGGTGGGGCGACCGCGACAAGTCCTAAAGCCAGGCGCTAAAAGTATTTCTATTGTTAAGCGTTATCTCGAATCGATTTATTTTAAAGACTCTAAATTAAGTGAATGAGCTATGACCGTATATACAGCTAAAGTTAAAGACCACTCAGGAAATATTTTTAAAGAGAAAGTAGATGCTACTTCTCCTGAGCAGGCTCGCAGTATCCTCAAAAATAGATATCTTGCGGTTGGCAAAATTAGTAAATCTGCTTTAGATTTCGATATGTCACAACTAGAGCTGGCTCTAAGTAAAGTGACAGTTAAAGACAAAGCCGTTTTTTCCAGGCAACTATCGGTAATGGTCAATGCGGGGGTGGCAATCGTCAGATGTTTAGGGATTTTGGGCGACCAAGCCGGCAATCCTAAACTAAAAAAAGCTCTATTGGGTATTAGTGCTGAAGTTCAGCAGGGAATCAGCTTGTCAGAAGCGATGTCAAAGTACCCAGAATGTTTTGATGATCTTTATGTCTACATGGTCGAAGCAGGTGAGACTGGTGGTGTTTTAGATGAAGTCTTAGAAAGACTTTCTCGACTTTTAGAAGATATTGCTAAACTGCAAAATCAAGTTAAGTCGGCATTGACCTATCCGATGACTGTTGGGGCCTTTGCTGTAATTGCCTTTTTGGGGATGACTATTTTTCTAATTCCCGTATTTTCAGGGATTTTCGATTCTTTGGGTGCTGAGCTGCCTGCTTTGACTAGAGCAATGGTTTGGCTGAGCGATACCTTAAGAAGTTGGAGGGCGATAATTCCCATTATTGGAATTATGGTAATGGTGTTTATTTTTAAAACCTATTACAAAACACCTATGGGAAGATTGCAAATTGATGGATTTATGTTGAAGATGCCTTTATTTGGAGATCTCAATGAAAAATCTGCAGTTGCTCGTTTTTGTCGTGTTTTTGGGGTTCTAACTAGATCTGGGGTTCCTGTTTTAAACTGTTTTGACATTGTTTGTAACACGATTGGTAACCAAGTAATCGTCAATGCGATTCAGGGGGCAAAGAGAGATATTCAACAAGGTGGCATGATTTCATTAGCCATTCAGAAAGAAAATGTTTTTCCTCCTCTAGCGATCCAAATGATTAGTATTGGGGAAGAAACCGGTGAGCTAGATTCAATGATGTCTAAAGTGGCAGATTTCTATGAAGATGAGGTAGAACAAGCGGTCAAAGGTCTAACTAGTATGATCGAGCCGATTATGATGGTGGGAATTGCTTTAATGGTAGGGACAATTCTGCTTTCGATGTACTTACCAATGTTCTCCATTTTCGATCAATTAGCCTAAGTTCTAATCGTAAACATTTCGCCAATGAAGGTTTAGTTTTCTAATTAATGAAGACTGATATTTTGAGCAGCAATTTAACTATCGATACCATAGAAAAATAGCTAGATTTGTGTCTTTATGAGTGTAAAGCAATCTGATTATGAAAAGCTGCTAGCAGAATGTAGTTGCAACCAGGGAGCGATCGCCTTATTAAAGCAATATCGCCCCTATTTAGAAACTCTTCCCAGTACCAGAAGACCAGAAGAAAGCTTAGTTACCATTCCTCTTCCAGTGGTTACAATTCGTCAGCAGATAGCGACCACCAAAAGCTCTCCAATTAGAGAATTTTGGGAAAAAGCCTTGCTTCTCCCTTGCGATCTGGGAATTATAATGTGTGATCCAGAATGGAAAATAAAAATTGGCACCGAAATCATTGTCTTTATTCACCGACCTCACGAGGACTTCTCTCAACTGTTGACTAGATGGAGACAGACTCAGATCTATTTAAAACAGGACTACAAGTGGATGATGCCATTAGGCGCAGAGCACATGTTTAGCGAAGCCGCCGAAAAAATTTACCCTTTATTTGTAGTGTTTGATTCTACGGACGAAAGAATCAAAAAAGGACTAGGCGGTGCAGGATTACCTTTTATTACTAGAGAATCTAATTCTCCTCTAGACCAAAAGACAAGCCAAAACACCGCCGTTTAAAAGTTAATCTCAAATAATTCGCTCAGACAGAAATTAGCCGATTGCAGTTACCTCAAGGCGATTTACTTGCTCTGAGTGACCATTGCTATTATTTCCCAAGGCAATATTTTCACCTGGGCGAGGCTGGATCACTCCATAACCACCATGATTGCGGGAATAAATAACGTTTATTTGATTCGTTGCCTTATTGAAAAACATGTAGAAATCGTGATCGATAATCTGTAGTTGCTCTAAAGCCTCTTGTACAGACATGGGGGGCATCGAGAAATATTTAGTTCTGACTACTTCTTGCGGTAATTGAGGGGTTTTTTCTGTTACCAAATTGAGGTCTGTTGCTGGCTCATCTAACTCAAAATCATTGGTGTCCTCATCCAGGCGACCCTTTTTGCCTAGCTGTTTTTCTTTGTACTTCCGAAGTTGACGAGCGATTTTATCGGCAACCATGTCAATACTGGCGTAAAGATTACCGCTACTTTCTTGGGCTCTAATTACAGTTCCGTTAGCAAAAACGGTAACCTCAGCTTGGTGATTATCAATGGCACGACTATGATTAGCGACGGAAAGATGAACATCAACTTTAGAGGTTAGATTATTAAAGTGTTTGACTGCTTTTTCTAACTTTTGCTTGACATGGTTGTGGATTGCTTCTGTCACTTCAATGTTATTGCCTTGAATCAGTAGCTTCATATTAGACGCTCCATGGAGTAAGGGGTTTGATTGTTGAAATAAAAACTACCACATAGATCTAGCAAATAAAAAGATTTGGCATCAAAAAAATGTAACTTTTTCCATGATCAATTAATCAATTATCAAAGTAGAGAAAAAACCATTTTTTTATATTGATACTTGGTACTATTGCTGGCAATAAAAAATAAAAAACTTGATTCAGCCACGCGTACAAAAATTAACTCTAAATTCAATATTAGTTAACTTCTGCTAATTGAGTGATGTAAATAAATGAGTGGAAAATTAAGTGATAATTTACTTATTAATGCTAAGCCTTAGACTTATTTCGAAGTCGTATCATTAACAGTCCGAATAGAGATTAGGGAACAGACATAGTCTCCTTCCAGGGAAAATGTACCATTGACAAAATCTTTTTATTCTACACTTCTCTTAATATCACATTGATATTTTTAGTTGATCAAAGTCTTTTTAAGCAGAACTTTATGTTTGGTGTTTTAATACTACTAGACTAACACTTTGTATCGTTTAAAACTTGTATCTATTGATTCTTTTTATGTTCTTTTACATTGGTTGACATTTTTTAAAATAAGGATGACAAATTCACAAATGAGAAATTGCATTCTCGAAAATTACGATCTTGTTCCCTATTCTGTTGCTTGGGAATATCAAAAGAAATTATTGGCTGAAAGATTGGTTAATCCACAATTAACAGACCATCTTATTTTGCTAGAACATCCAGCCGTTTATACTCTGGGAAAAGGTGCAAGTTCTGAGTTTCTCAATTTTGACTCAACGACTGGCGATCGCGAGTTATATCGTGTCGAAAGAGGTGGAGAGGTAACTTATCATTGCCCTGGTCAATTGGTAGTCTATCCAATTCTCAACTTAAAGTACTATCAGCAAGATTTGCACTGGTATTTAAGGCAATTGGAAGAGGTCATCATTACTGTTTTGAGAAGGTATGATTTGGCTGGCTATCGTCTTCCTGGTTTAACCGGTGTTTGGTTAGAAGACAAAAAAGTTGCAGCGATCGGTATTAAGGTTAGTCGTTGGATTACAATGCACGGCTTTGCAATCAATGTTAGCCCTGATTTGGAGGGTTTCGAGGTGATTGTGCCCTGTGGGATTAAAGATAAATTGGTTGGTAGTTTGGTCGAATTTAGACCCAATCTCACTGTAGATCGAGTTAAAGCTGACGTCATTGAAGCTTTTGCTCAGGTATTTCAAGTTAGTCTAACCGATAATTTTTCGGTCTAGTTTATAAAATTAGATGGTTAAAGGAAATTCAGTTAACTTAATTATGCTAAATTAAGTCCGATATTTAATTAGCATTAATTAAAAAGTTAGATACTATATATATTTTTTACATGAATAAACTTATTTTTGGTGGTATTTGGCTATTTTTTACTATATATGCATTTTTATTTGCGCCTTCAAATGATCCGCAAACACTTGATTTAATTGTCAATTTATCAAAGGGTAACATTCAAGGAATTAATCCTTTGGTAGTTGCGCTTTTTAACTTGATGGGAATTTTGCCCGCTATCTATGCGTGTTTTCTTCTCGTTGACGGCAGAGGACAAAAATTACCAGCCTGGATCTTTGTCGTTGGTTCTTTTGGTTTTGGTGCTTTTGCTCTTCTACCCTATCTAGCTTTTAGAGAAAATGATTCTTCTTGGTTCGGAGAAACAACTTGGCTGCTAAAAATTTTAGAATCTCCTTTTACCTCAATGATCTTGACGATCGCAACATTGAGCTTAATTTTCTTTGGTTTAAATTATGGTGATTGGGCAAGTTTTATTCAGCTTTGGCAAAGCAATAAATTTATTAATGTTATGAGCCTAGATTTCTGTTGTCTATGCCTTTGTTTGCCAGCCATCATTAAAGATGATTTGCGTAAAAGAGGGATTAGCAATCCCGCTATCTTAGCAATTATTTCATTTATTCCTTTGCTCGGAACCTTGATTTATCTTTGTCTTCGTCCTGAATTAGTAGTTTCGGAAAGTTAACTTAAGACCTCAATATCTTATTTTTTTGCCTTTACTGTTGTGACTATAGTGGTATTAGTCGAGAACCCTAACTGGCGAAGACACTCTATGACAAATAATTATGGCAAAAAATAACAGTAAAGAACATTCGCGATCAAATGCCAAAACAAAAGCGATTTTGGAAGGAGCTATGCAGGAATTTTTAGCTCATGGTTATGCTGCGGCTAGCATGGACAAGATTGCCAAAGCTGCACAGGTTTCTAAGGCTACCATTTATAGTCATTTTGATGATAAAGAACAACTATTCAGCGCAGTTATTCAAGATTTGGTTAAAGATAAGTTTCAGGCAGTTATGAGCCTACAAGAACATCAGTCTCTTGAACAAGATCCTAAACAAGTTTTATCTCAGATTGCCATCAATATGTTGTCGAACGCCAAAAAAGATCAAACTTTTCAAAATTTTATGCGAATTATTCTGGGTGAATCTGGACGTTTTCCTGAGTTAGCGCAGACCTATGTCAGAAGTTTAGCTAAACCAGCAATCGATACTCTTAGCCATTATTTGCAATCTCACCCTAATCTCAAGCTTGGCGATTCGGAGGCAGCAGCCAGAATAGTGATTGGAACTTTAGTGTATTTTGTGATTTTGCAAGAAATGTTGCATGGCAAAGATATTTTGCCTCTGGAGAATGATCGTCTAGTTAATGCTTTAACAGATTTAATTGTTAAATATCAACCGTAACCACTACAATTTTTCTAACTCTAAATCCAAGCCAGAAAAAAGAGCACGAGATTCATGCCCTAATAGTTTTTTATTCAAATTGTTATCTGGTAATATTTGGCTTATAAAGATGATTTAGGAAGCATATTTTGGAAACCTAAACATTTTGGTTTGCTAACAAACTAACTTATAAAAGTACTATTTTATCTTTTCAACATGCTTTTAACTGTTGAAACAAGCTCAGAGGGCTGAAAAGGCTTAGTTAGATAACCGTCTGCTCCTTGCTTCATCCCCCAGTAGCGATCAAATTCCTCACTTTTGGTAGAACACATCAGAACGGGAACTGATTTTGTTGAAGGATTATTTTTAACCCAACGACATAATTCGTAGCCATTCATTTCGGGCATAATCAAGTCTGTAATAACTAAATCAGGAATTTGTTCACCTAAAACAGCAACCGCTTCATTACCATTATTAGCGGTTAAGACCTTCATTTTTAGTGAACTGAGAATTTCCGTAAATGTCGCTCTCAGACTGCTGCTATCATCAACAATGAGAATTGTAACCATCTTTATAAATCACTGGAATTTAAAATAAGCCTAAGCCATATACACATAGTTCCCTAATCATCGGGATTTATTAACAGCTATCAAATAATTTTTGAATTTGTTGTTAATGATATTTGTGTTCCGAGTATAGCTGAGATTTTTAGTAATGAGTACCAGATTTTCGATGGTGAACTGCGGTAACACCTTCACTTTGTAGTAATTTACCCTGTTCGGCGATCGCATAAATTAACCAGTGATCACCACATTCCATTTTATTTTGGATTCGGCACTCTACATATGCCAACGACTCACTGAGAATGGGGCAACCATTGTTTGCTTCAGTCGTCTCGATATCTTTAAAGCGGTCTTCACCAGGGGCGAAAGGTTTTAAAAACTGTTTCATTAAGCCCAAATGATTTCCTTGCTGAAGGATATTTAGCACAAAGCTATTATCAATGAATAGTAAGGATTCAATTGCTCTTTCCTTTGCTACTGCGACGGTGATTCCTGGCGGGTTGAAAGTTGCCTGAGATACCCAAGAAGCTAGCATTGCTCCTGATAACTCCTGTTGCTTAGTTGTGACTACGCATAAAGAACCAATTAGTCGACCTAGAGCTTGCTCTGTTCTTGCGCCTTCTGAAGTCTTGTTCCCTCCTTTTGGTTTGTTGGCTCTTTGGGCTTTTTTCAGAGTTTGAGCGAAATCTGTTCCCGCTTCTTCGCAGGTTTTGAGAATAGTATCAGTTGGTTTGAATTTAACCCGAATAGGTTCAAAGCCAAAGCTATAGCCCGCATTGCGAAATTTATTTTCTAAAATATCAACTGCTTCGCCACTCCAACCAAAAGAGCCAAATACTCCAGCCAATTTAGTTTTATTAGTATTGGCTAAAACAGTTCCTAAAGCTGTTTGGATCTGGGTCGGAGCATGACCGCCTAGAGTAGGAGAACCCATAATAAAGCCGCTAGCATTTTGAACTGCTTTTTTGATAGTTTCTGGTTCAACAAATTCGGCATTAATCGACTCTACTCTGACTCCAGCCTTGGTAAGTCCCCTAGCGATCGCCTGAGCAATAGTCGCAGTATTTCCATAAGCAGAGGCATAAATAAGCGCAACACTAGTAGTAAGATCTTTTTGGTTATCAAGCCAAGTTTTATAGTCGGAAGTGAGTTCCTTAAGACTGTACTTAACTAGACAGCCATGACCAACACCATAAATTTTGCTTGGTTTTTCTGCTATTTTTTCCAAGGCAGCTCTTACTTGTTTAGCATGGGGCGCCATTAGACATTCAAAGTAGTAGCGACGATCTTCTTTATCTACTGTCCAGCCTTCATCAAAAATGCGATCGCCACAGACATGCATCCCAAATAACTTGTCTGTATACATCGTTTTAGTTGCCAGATCGAAAGTACACATCAAATCTGGATAACGAGGATTAGGGGTTAGGATAAATTCCAAATTATGTCCCTGACCTAGATTGAGGACATCATCTTTTTTGATCACCTGTAGATTAAGAGATCGATCTTCAAGAATCTTTTGCAGAGAAATAGCGGCTGGATTAGAGCAAACAATCCTTAGCTGAGGTGCTAATTCTAATAACTTTGCCAATGTTACAGCGCGATTAGGGTTAATGTGACCTAGGATCAAATAATCTATTTCTGATAAGTCTATTCTCGCTGCCAAGGCAGATAGAAAGATATCTGTAAAAGACTCACCAGGAATGTCTAGTAAAGCTGTTTTGTCCGCTTCTATAAGGTAAGAATTGGCAGTTGTTCCCTTTTGCAAAGAGTATTCAATCTCAAATTTGAGTCGATCCCAAGTCCGCGATCGAAATACGCGAGTATCATCTGCAATGGGAAATACTTGCACATCTTTAGCGCGATCTCTTGCCATAAGTTTTAATTAAATTCATCGAATGTTTTATTACTTATCTAGAGTTTACACTTCCTCTTGGTTAATAATTTCGCTATCAAGAAAAAGCAATTGAAATGACTTCCAACGTTTGAGTTCCTCAATGGTAAAGATCTTGCTTCAATTCTTCTCGATTTTCTAAGTCTTGAATATGCTTGCTCTTCTACCTAGATTATTTGTAAGTTCACCATAAGAGAAAGAAGCTTTGTTTCATTTATGATGATTTTTATCAGCTAATTTTCTTAGGAAATAGAGTCATCTTTGGTACTAAATTTCTGAAATTGTAAACATTGCAAATCTTAAAGTCACAACTTGAAAGGCTTGCAGTGATTCACTTCTCATTAGATAATCTATTTGAGAACTAAGATTATCTAAGAAAGTTAATAAAGACATGACTGAAGCTGCAAACTCGACAGTGACACCGGAAGATTTGGCAGAAGTGATTAGTGAATTTGAAAAGTACCGTGAGCGTTTGGTTAACGAAACTGTAGAGACTGCCAAAAAAGCCAAAATTCCTAAGAAAACTGTTATGACTCAACTGCAACCACAATTAGATGAAATTGACTCTAAACTCGAAGCTTTACGAAGTCAGTATAACGGTTTGGTTAACGGGTAGAAATTAGATAACTTATGAACAGTTCTTCAAATTCAATGTCAAATACACCCGCCAACAGACTAACTTTATCCCCAGAACAGGTAGATGAGTTATTGCTTCAAGTTAAGAATGATTTACGCGCAAGCAAGTTTGATCGCTCCGACTCGAAGTTAATTCAACAAATGATTGAATGTATGGGTGATACGAGAGGAATGGTAAGACTTGGATTTGCTGAAGCTTTGGGGGTTGTGGGGGAAAATGCTGCTGTTCCACTAATGGAAGCGTTGGCTAGTCACCCTAATGTCGTAGTGCAAAGAGCAGCAGCCAAGACTCTAACTTTAATTGGCGACCCCAAAAGTATTCCTGTGTTGCTAAATTCATTTTTGCATGATGAAGATCAGGTGGTTCGTAACTCTAGTATTGGTGCCTTGGCGAGGATGGGCGAGACAGTTGTCCCTGAACTACTAGAAATTATTGCTGATAGCGATCGCGATGAGACCATTAAGGGTCATGCTGCTTGGGCGTTGGCTTTTATTGGGGTTAAAGCAAAAGAGAAAATATATGCAGCTATTAATTCTGACTCAGATGATCTTCGTAGTGCAGTTGTTGGAGCTGTTCTCAAAATCGCAGAAGAAGAGCCAGAAGAAAGAGCATTTAACTTGTTAATGAATTCTTTGCAAGATTCGGCAACTAGCGTCCGTAGTGAAGCTGCGGCAGCCGTAGGTAATTTGGGTTACAAACCAGCAATTCCTGCTCTTATTAAGTTACTTGATAACCCCGAAGTAGAAAGCCGCAAATCAGCTGCTCTAGCATTGATGAAAATTAAAGATCCCTCTAGTATTGAAGTCTTAGAGCCTGTTCTGGAGCGTGAATCTGTTGAGGAAGTAATTCAAGTTATGAAGCTTGCAATAAGTCAGCTTAAGCGGACTTCTGTGGAAGACGATTGGGACTAAATAGAAAAAATCTGGCAAATCAATTAGGTCATAATTAGATCCTTTCACAATATATAAGTATATTCACGCAAACAAAAAGAGGGCAGTCTCAAACAGCTCCCTCTTCTTAAATAGTTTGTTATTCGGTCTAAATAAAATAAAAGTTTAAATTCAATCTTGCTTTGCGAATCTTCTCTAAAAGTTGCTCCACATTAATGATTTTTTGGGAGATTTGTTCAGACAAAGGGGAATCTTTTTTATATTTTTTCTGATGAGATTGAAGCTTTGTTAACGTTGACTTAACTGTGTTAAGCTCCTTCTCTATCTTAATCAGCAACATGATTAATCTTGCCACTTTAACAGTCTTTTCTTCGGCAACAGTCTCTTTCTGAATTGAAGTTAAAAAATCACTGATATTATCCATAAATCTACTGGTTGGTTTAATATTACTAAAAAATAATTAATGTTCTTTTACTGGAATTAAATCCAGTATATCCGTGAATATCTGGGCTTAGTATAAAGTTTATGTAAGCGTTCAGTATTTTCATGTAAAAACTCGATAAATCATTGATATTCATCGATCTTAGCTGTCTCTATTTAACAGAAGTAGATTGATAAAGATTCCTGAAACTATTAATAAAATCGGTTTTCGTGCTGAGCAATTAATGTTGTTGATTTTATCAGCAGTATTAATAACTATTCTACGTCAATCTACGGAGCTATTTTTAGCAGACTAGTTTTCAACTCATTTAAGTAATGACAAATAAATAAGTGTCCAGATGTGTAAATAAATCCCGATTCAAGGTTCATATAATACATGAGTAACAACTTAAGTATTAATGCCTAAGAAAATGGAAAAAAGAGTAAAAACAATTCAAGAACACAGTAGTGCTTGGATAGCTCAGACATGGCTTTCCTTTTTGATTTCTATCGGAGCTACATCAATTGGAATTATCTATTTACCTGTTGATATCTGGATTAAAAGCTTTATGGCAATGGGCTTGTCATTTTCAGTTGGTTCGACTATTAGTCTGACTAAAACCCAAAGGGATATATATGAAACTAAGAAATTAACTTATAAGATCGAAGAAGCTAGGGTTGAAAAAATACTTAATGAACACGATGTCTACAAGTAGACACTATAGATAAGTAATCAAAACTTAATTATCGAATCTTGTTTGAGCTTCAGATAATTAGAAGAGTAATATTAAAAGCTTGCTAGCAGCGAATCGCTCTTTATCTCTTCCCTAATCAATTCAAGAGTCGGATTAGCTATTAATAAAAAAAAGTTGTTTTGAATGTTTGCAGACGTTTGAATCACTGATTTTAATAATTGGAGAAATAAAAGTAGTGACAAATTTTTAGTACAAAAGTGAAATTTGAAGCTAAAGTCGCCTTGGCTAATTTTCTCGCTTCTATCTTGCTATAAAAAAAGTTACTTAATCTATTCTCTAAATAACAGCTAATAAAAAAGAAGGCGAGCAAACTTTAGTAAAAAGTCGGATCGCCATAGTACTTATAAATTTAGGTTAGCTTCGAAATTAATAGTAGAATCCAAAACCTGAAAGATATCAAAGACAGATACCGACAATGCTTAGGAAGCAAAATAAATATGTCTTGGTTAGCCTAAGTATTAGATTGAATAACTTGAAAATATACTTGATTAATTCTATTTTCTTAATGAGTAGAGATGATTATCTTGATCCTGTCTCAAAAGTGTCAACAATTGAAGTTGACTAGTCTAACAATTACTTCTAACCAACTTTGGCTATTTCTGAAAAACACCTGTATAAGCAACAAGAATTTTTCTCGAAATAGGCGAATCTACAAAAATAGGTCAGTCAATAATTAACCTACTGTTGAAATAGGAATTAGGTTGTGAATTATAGAGTTTATTACGCTGAGTGCAAAGGAACCAAGCAGCGCACTCCAGATACCCCATTTTAGTCTGAAGCCAGAAACTAACCAGGCAGACAGTCCAAAAATGAAAGCATTAATTATGAGAGCAAATAAACCTAGTGTCAGGAACTCAAGTGGAGCGCCAAGAAAATGAAGGATAGGCCCCAGCAAAGCGTTGAGGATACCAAATACAACCGCAGCTATAACAGTCTTACCAATAGTATCAATTTCTACCCCGATAGGAAGCTTAGAAATAATAAATAAGCTAATAGCTGTAACTAATAAAGTAATTAAAATGGGAAGAGGATTCATAAGAAACAATGCTCCTTAAAAAGATTCTAGTATGGTTTAACCATATCGAAATTAGGTCCCCTTCCTCTAAAAAATTAGATATTCTTTACTTTGTCGTACTTAAATATTACTGAAATTAAAGGGGAGCAACTTCAATATTGACGGTTGCGCTTACCTCTGGATGAAGTTTGACTTCTACTTGATATTCTCCAGTGGAGCTAACATCAGGAACTTCAATTCCTTTTTTATCAACATCTAACATTGCTTTTTCTTTGATCAAATCGGCTACCTCTTGGGCAGTAACAGAACCAAAAATTGCATTACCCTCTCCTACCTGTTTTTTGATGAGCAAGCGACCAATGGTCTTGAGAGCTGTTTTCTTATCTTCAGCCTCTTGCTTAATAGCCAACTTGATTTGTCTTTCTTTTTCTCTTCTTGCTTCAACTTGTTTGATAATGCCTCTGGTGGCAATAGTAGCTGCTCCTTGAGGAATCAAAAAATTACGGGCATATCCTGGGGCTACCTCAACTAAATCGCCATTATTCCCCAGCTTGCTGACATCTTTGTTTAAAACAACAGATATGCGTTGTGCCATTACAATCTCCTATATGCTTATCTTTAGAACTACTTATTTTATCAGGTAAGTCTTTGTTTATAACAGTCGTGATTTTACTTTTCGATTGGAGTGTGAAGTAATGGTCTTGACTTTGCAGTCTAGAAAACTACTACTTAATGTAATTTAAATCAGCTGAATCACATTTGCTAAATAGTCTGCTGCGATTGAGAAATGGCATTTTGAGGGCAAGTATTTTTTTGAATCAGGTTGCTTATTTGCTGACTAGGAACAGGGGGAGAGATGATGCTTCCCATCCCAAATTGTAATCTTAATTGCTGACATGATTGAAGAATAGAAGGATCTTCAATTTCACTGACTAGAATCATCATATTCATTTCATTTGCTAAGCCAGATAATTTTTCGATGATTCTCTTTTGAGAAGATTTTTCTGCTGCTAGGCAGCTATCTATTTTAAGTATTTCAATTGGGAAATTGCGTTGACTATTAAGAACAAGATACTCAGTACTTAGATTATCAAGACTCAGGGAAAAGCCAATCTTATTGATTTGCCTAATTATTTTATGGGCTAGGTCAGGATACTTTAATATGCAAGACTCTGGTATTTCTAAGATGATGCTGTTACTGTCGATCGCAAGATTAGCTGATATTTGGGCGATATGTTGGAGCAAATTGGGGAATAAAAGTTGTTCTTCTGAAAGTTTGAAATAGACTTTAATATCTTCATTCAAGGTGCTTAACTTAGCATCCCAGACAATTAGTTCTTGCCATTTTCTTAGATCATTGTGGGTGGTTTGCAATAACCATTGCCAAAGTAGAATATTGAGTTCAGGCTTTTGCTGAAGAATCAAAGCTAATTCTGGTGGCTCTATGCCCTTATGATTTTGTCCTGACCAACCTAAAGAAACTTCTACTGCTTTTATTTGAGATGTTTCTATTGCAATGATTGGTTTATATAAAGGCGTTAGCTGATTCTTAGTTATTGCCTGTTCAAAGTTATTTAGCAGCCTGGTTTGGTCGCAATTTAAACTGCCATTAACTGAGATTGAAGAAGCCGAGTTCTTTTTATGTTCGGTTTCTTTTTGGTAGGCTGAACTCCTTGCTGTTTTCAACAACTGATTTGATTGAGCCGAGTCTTCAGTTGCGACACTAGAGCCATCATAGATTTCGATTTCAATCTTGTTTTCTTGAAAATATAAAGGAGCAGTAAGTTTATTTTGAATTTTGGCAGCTATCTCGTTTGCTCGCTTGATAGTTGAAACCTGATTAAGAATAACGGCAAACTCATTTTCGGCTAAACGAGCGATCATTTTTGTTTTTTTTAGAGTGCTAGCTAGTCGATCTGCAATTGAAATTGCAATTAGATCTTCAACTTCAGAATCCAATATTTGATTAGCAAATTGGGGACAATGATATCTGAAAATTAATAGAGCGAAACAAAAATCTGGTTTTGATTTTACCTGTCTTGCTGATTTTCTTAGTTGCCCCATAAAGGAAACTTTGTTGTAAACATTAGTTACCGAGTCCTTAAGGGATTTATCTAAAAGCTGTTGTTGAACCTTTTTTAATTCTTGATTTGTTAACTCAAGCTGGCGCGTTCTTTTTTCTACTTGTATTTCTAAGTCAAACTTGCTTTTTTCTAAGCTTTTTTGCAAGTTTAAGATTTCAACTTGATTCTCAATTCTAGCAATAATTTCTTCTGGTTGAAAAGGTTTACCAATGTAGTCTGCTCCGCCAACTTGAAATGCTTTTTTCTTATCTACGCCGTCATCTAAAGCACTAATAAAGATAATTGGCGTATTTGCAGTTTCGGAATTATCTTTTAGTATTTGACATAAGACATAACCATTGAGACGAGGCATGTCAATATCAAGAATAATTAGGTCGAATTGAGTTTCTTCTAAGGTCTTCAAAGCCATTTCTCCACTAATCATTCTTCTAGTTTGATAACCATGATTAGTTAAGATGCTTGATAAGAGAGTTAAATTAACAGGATTATCATCTACCAGAAGTATTTTAGTGCGATTTGCTGTTTGCTTGGAAGTATTCATCACAAGAAAAAGTTCAACAGTTAACTCCACTATAATTTAGAAATAGATGAGTTGGGCTATTTCTGTCACCAGATCGAGACTTTATCTTAGGTGACTATTTTTTGCTCTATAAAGTTAATCCTGAGAAATGTAGATTCACTTTGATTCATGATATTTAAAACCTTGATTAATTAGCTCAATTTATTTTTTTCTTGTCTACTTATTTTCTGGTGATTTCGCTGATATGGATTAGTGCTATTTGATGCTGGTTGCTAATTTTTTCAGTTTAAATGAGCAATAATTGATAGATATCACTTTCCGCTTGATGTCGGTGTAGTTTTTAATGCTTATTTCTGTATGTTATTAGACCAAGTCTGTCCGAATTATTGACTAGATAGCAGTGAATTGAACCTATTTATGTCAGAAAATAAAAGTCTTTAATTTACTAAATCTGTCCAAATTAATTTAAGTTTTTTGTTATTAATAAATTGAGGTTAACAACAATTATTGCGATCGCCATAAACTCCCACATCTAATGTCATGGATTTATTTAGGAATAGCAGGGTCTAAATAAACAATCCTATCTGTTGTGGCTGAGAGTGCAGATGCATCGGCGACTCTGGTTGCATATAAACTAGCCTCTGGCTGTATGTATAGATTTTGACCTGCGAATAAATGGTCTAGAAACATGGTCGTATCTTTGGCAAATAAACCACGACGACTTTCTACTGATAGTTCTATTCTTTCTTTCCCTCGGATTAAACTTCCTTTTGCTCCTTCAAATAAGAGAGTTCCTAATTCGCCATGGATTTCAAAAGTACGATGCCCCCACCAAAAAGCATCGCCCTTGCCATAAGTTATTTCAGCGGTTATTCCATTGGTAAAAGTTAGTTGTGCATTGCATAGGCAAGCAGTGAAAAAATCTGTATCTTTGACATCCCAAAATCGGTTTTGACACCAAACTTTCTCTACTTTCCCAAATAGATTAGTAAGCCGATGAACCCTTGAGAGGGCTGCATTCAAGGGAAATCCGAACATTTCCCGGTGGTATTTCCAATTACGAGGAACTTCTCTTTGTGGCGCAATGGTGGTGTATCGAGCATAAAAAATCTTACCGATCTCCGTCAGATTTCTTTGGATAGTTTGGTGTAAACCCCCAATAATTTCCATATGTTCGACATGGATAAGCTTTTGTTTGCGTTTGGCAAGAGCGATAATTGATTCTGCTTCTGTGGTATTTAAAGCGAGAGGATACTCAACAATTACATGCTTATCTGCTTCTAAGGCGGCACGGGCGATCGCTCCATGATCGCGATTTACTGTGCAGACCATAACCAAATCTAATTCGTCTTGATTAACTAATTTTTGCCAAGAGTCTACACTTGTAACCGAGAAGTCCCGTGAGAACGCCTCTATTCTCTCTGGGCTATTGCCTGTGACACTAACCAGAGAAGCCCTTTCATCTTGGATAATGGCTTCTGCTCTTTTTCTGGCAGCATAACCAGTTCCTACTATGCCAATTTTCAAGTCTGTGCCAATTTTCAAATTTTCTATCCCTAAGAACAAATCATGAATACTAGATATAACTATAACTAATAGTTATTGATCGCAAAATCAAATCCAATTTTTTGTGATTATTTATCCGCCTAAGTCCCTGTGATTTGCTTCTTCCAAGTTATATTTGCCAAAATAATATGAAAACTTATCGTTGCAAGAAAACATAAGTAAAACTTATTTTAAGTTAAATTAAGAATTTCATTACTAATGCACCAAATAGTTGGGAAGTTTTTCGCTTAGTATCTAAAAATAGAAACTTAAAAAAGACTTTATTCCGCTCAAATTTTTTGAAGAGAATAAACTTTCACTTAAGCCCAAAGAACACTCACTGTCGAATCACTTTTTATATTAGGGGAGTCACAAACTATGGCAACTTATAAAGTTACACTAAAAATGCCCGATGGTACTCAAGTTCTTGAAGTACCAGAAGATGAGTACATTCTAGACGTTGCAGAAGAGCAAGGTCTAGACCTTCCTTATTCTTGTCGTGCGGGTGCTTGCTCTACTTGTGCCGGTAAAATCGAAGCTGGTACTGTAGACCAATCTGATCAGTCTTTCTTGGATGACGATCAAATCGAAGCTGGATATGTTTTGACTTGTGTTGCTTATCCTACTTCTGATTGCACAATTGCAACTCATCAAGAAGAAGCGCTTTACTAAGTATAAGAATTAAAATTTTTTGATTTTAGAGACGTTCTAAATTTAGATCGTCTCTCTTTTTTTGCTATATTTTTATTGGTCTTCATCTTTTAACCATGGGCTCTGCTGATTTAGGTATTAGCTAATACTTCCAGGATTGCTTTAGCTTGGAGCTTATTTTTAAACCAGACAACCTGATTGGGGAGATCTTTAAAGTTGACGCCGGCTTTCTCTAAATTTAGTCTTTCTGAAACTGCCAGGATTAAATTGGTTACCCCTGAAGTTCGCACCTGATAAAATTTTTTCTGAAGATATTCTGGTCGCCAATAGCCCACAATCTCCAATAAATAATCTCTGCCATCAGGATGAATAAGGCGGAAATCAGGAATCATGACACTGCCGGGTAAAGGGATAAGATCTACTTCTCTCTCTATTTTCCACTCGGTTTTAGCTTTTCCCCAACTTTTGACAAAAGACTCTTCTAGCATACTGTCATAGGGCTTGCCTGGAGGATAGTGGCTGACTAGGTCGCAGCGATCGCTATCTAAACTAAATCTCTCAACTCTCGTAACTCCAGAGTAGGGATCTTTTTGTTGCAATTGAGCAATTAGACTCCATTTACTGACATGGAGTAGAGCGGGAATCATTTTGGCTAATGCTAAACCATAACGAGTGCTAGCTTTGAATAGACTGCTGGGTCCGTCAATCGTAATTGTAAATCCTGTATCTGAATCGCCTTCAATATAAGCCATTAACTGAAACAGTTTGAGATAACGAAAGAGCAGTTTGTATTCGCCAGGATCGTTGCGGTAGGCATTAATAACGATGTTGCTGGCTCGGTAGAAAATTCCTTGTACTTGAGATAGATTGAAGCGATGAACTAGATTAACTGGATCGGGGGCAGCGAATTCGGTTAGTTGTTTATTTTCTTTGAGATCGGCATATAAACCTTGCTCGATTTCAGTTTTAGTAACCAACCGATTTAGTTCTTTGCTTAAGTTGTGAGCTACCTTTTCGAGGGTGTGATCGCGTTGCTCGGGAATAGTCAAGTTCATTCCCGCAGTCCGAAAAACTTTTTGTCTGAGTATTTGTGGTTCTATTGGGCTAACCACCTCAAAGTTAGCAAAACTGCTTTTTAGAATATGCGCAAAACCTCTTCTCACTCGATAATTAGGACTGTCACCCTCCAACTGAGCTAGTTGTTGATTTAATTCTTGCTGAGTTTTGCCGAGATAAGCAGTAAAGCAGGCAATATAATCGCGGGAGATAGTTAAAATTTGTTCATTAATTGTTAACTTTTTAGGAACAATGGTTTCCCCACTTTTTCGAGACATTAAAAGATCAGAAGGTAGCATTTCGTAATTAAAAATTGTTAATTAATAGCCATCTAACTACAAATAGTTGCTAATTAAATAATTTTCCGTATATTGTTGTGATGATTTTATGGGAAAAGTCGTCAACAATTCTGGCGGTTATAAAGTATCGATTGAAAGCAGAGAATATAGACCAACATTAGCGAAGCACATTGGTATGTATCAAACTTTAGAGTGTAGACCAGATAATTATCAAGAATGGTATCGACAAGGGAATAAGTTAAGAAAGGATCAACGCTATCAAGAAGCAATTGATAGCTACGATAAAGCTCTTGAATATCACCCTCAAGACTATTGGGCACGTTACAATAAGGCGGGAACCTTAGAGAAATTAGGGCTTTATCAAGAAGCAATTCAGTATTACCAAGAAGCTGCCAATATTCAACCTCAAAATTATTGGGCTTGGTATGAACAAGGTTGTATTTATCTCTATAAACTTACTTTGTATGATCAGGCGATCGCTTGTTTAACTAAAGCACTTGCCAATAAGCCAGAAGATTATTGGGCAATTTATCGACTAGGAGATGTTTATCGTCTCCAGGGGAATTTTGAGCAGGCACTGATTTATTTTGAGCAAGCTATCGAACTAAGACCAGAGGATTTTTGGGGATATTATCGCCGAGCAGAATCTTTTCAGGGTCTAGAAGATTGGAAAATGACACTTGCTGCTTACGATCAAGCTATTGCTTTACGACCTCACGATTTCTGGCTTTATTCCCAAAAAGGTTTAATCCTAGAAAAACTGAGTAACTATCCACTAGCGATCGCCTGCTATCAAAATGCTTTGGCTATTTTTCCTGAACAAGAAGCTCTAATTTATCAGCAAGCATGTTGCTATGCTCAGCTTAATCAACCTAATTGGGCAATTACCTGTTTAGAAAAAGCAATTACGATTTGTCCCCAAACTTATTTAGCTTTGGCGACCAAAGATTTAGTTTGGCAAAATTTCACTTCTAAATCTGGTTTTCAGTCTTTGATTGCCAAAAATCAGCACAAGTATCAAAATCTCGCCCCTAAGAGTGATGATTCAAAAAAATGAATCAAGCACTTTAGCTAATCTTTATTGGTTAATTTTGTTAATGAGAGTAGACCTCAATTTATTTTTTGAGAAGGAAAAAAAGGCTATCAGAAGGTAGCTTGCCTCTTCTATCTCACTGTCATTGTCTATTGCTGCCCAGTCTGACTAAGAGTTCTCACTAGGAATTTATTTTCTCCCAGACTTTGCACAATAGATTGGCGAGGATTACTACGTTTGATCGTGATGTAATATACTGAATCAAAAATAGAGGCGCACGGCATTAGGTCGCGATCAAAGTGCGCTCATTAACCCAGGAACATATGACCAGAGATTTATTTGCCCAGCAAGCCTTAGAGCAAATTCCCAAAATACTCACTCTACTAGATCGCAATCCTCACAGTCCTACCTATGGCTGCTTTGATCGCACCTTTTGGCAGTACAAAGTAATTGATTTCCCTGCTGGCATGTCACAGGAATTTGTTTATCCTTTGGCATTGGCTTATTCTGCAAATTTGCCAAACAATCAGTATTATCAACAGCCTATT
>CALKUU010000035.1 GCA_937996665.1 uncultured Xenococcaceae cyanobacterium
TGACTAGCATTTGCTTGGGCGCTAAAAAAAGTACTCCCCTTATCGGTAGCCGTACTTCTACTCAAATTTCCTCCTAATAAGCTAGCCGCGCCAGAATTAGCGTCTGCTTGAGGTTGCTTTGGAGGTTGCGGAGAAGGTGCAACCTGGGTTGGTTGGGGTGTCGTTGCTGGTACTTGGGGTTGAGTGGTTCTTGTTGTCGCCGCTAGAGCATTAGGATCTGGCTGAGTGGGGGCTGCTGCTTTAGGTTGTTTGGCGATCGTTGGGTTTGGTTTTGGGGTTGGGGTTTTTGGTGCTTTGGCAATAGTGGGTTTTGGGGTTGGGGTTGGTTCCGTTGTAATTGGTTCTGGTATAACTGCTGGCTTTTTAGTTTGCGGTTTGGAGAGCAGAGGATGATTTTTATCCAAGGGTAAAGCCTTTTTCGGAGCTTTAGTGATCGCTGGAGCTGGCTTGCTGATCTCTGGTTTAACTGGTTCTGGCTTGATCGGTTCAGTTTTTTGAGGAGGTTGGGGTTTAACTTCCGGCTTGATTGCTTGAGGTTTAACCGGGGTTTTGACTGGTGGTTTAACTGCTTGAGGCTGAGGTGGTGCGATCGCTTGGGGTTTGGGTTGAGGGGCGATCGCCTTAACTGCTTGAGGTTTAACTGGGGTTTTGACTGGTGGTTTAACCGTTTGGGGTTTGGGTTGAGGGGCGATCGCCTTAATAGTCGGTGCTGGTTGAGCAGAAGCTTTCGGCGCAGCAGATGCGTCTCCAGGTTTATTGGTCGCAACTGGTAAATCGGGCTGAACCTTGCCTTTGGCAACAGAATTATCAGTAGCTATTTTGTTAGTTTCTGGGGGTGGCTCTTTAACTGCCTCTTCAGGAGGGATTACGACAAAATCGATGGGATTTTGGTTTGTTTTTGGTTTAGCAATTGGTAGCGATCGCCTTGATTTAGCAAATATAATCAACAGCAATCCATGGACAATGACTGATGAGAGGATAAACAATAACAGCAAATTAAAACTATTATCTTTCTTTCTTTCTAAAGTTTTCATGGTTTAAGCTGTTTTTGAAAACTGGTCTATTATTTTTGTTAAATTCCCAAGGCAAGAAGTTTGCTAATGTAATAACATTTTTTCTTGTCTTTTTCAGCTATCTATTATCTGGTGGTTAATTTTTGATGATGCTCTCTTAATTTCAATACTTTATGTAGCTCGGGATATTCTTCGGGAACAGACAGACTCAAGATTTGATGAGTAATTATCTTAATCATTTAATTCTGTATGGTAGCTCGATCATGTAAAAAATCAAGAATGACTCCTCATCTCTGCACTAACTAGTTTGTCTGATTATTTCGATTAAATAATTAACTCAGAATTAAATTCATCTGAAAAGTAACTGAGCAGTGGTGGACGATTTTTGTTGTTGAATATCTTCTTAGCTTTTCTTCAGACGACTAAAGCCCAAGAGGTCATAAAAAAAAGAGACAGATTAAATAATCTATCTCCCGTTACGGAATAAACTTGTCAAGCTCTAGCCTGATAAACCTTTAACTAGCCGCCAGCAACAGCAGGCACAATACTAACTTCATCTCCATCTGCCAAAGTAGTATCGGTATTGTCTAAAAAGCGAATATCTTCACTGTTGACGTAGAGATTTAGAAATCTTCTGGGTTTACCAGTTTCGTCACAGATACGAGCTTTAATTCCAGGGCAGTTTGTTTCCAAAGAATCGATTAACTCATCGATGTTGGTACCGCTACATTCAATAGTTGCCTGGTTTTTAGTGAATTTTTGCAGAGGAGTGGGAATTAATACTTTTACAGCCATTTTTTTCAGTTAATTGTATTCAATCAGTAATTTCTACTTTGGGTAAGTGCAAGTGAAATTTTGCCTTATCCAGAAAAGCTTTGCGCAAACAAACAACAATCGTTGCTTTTTAAACGTTAGTTTGTTGCCATTCAAGACGCTCTAGAGTACGAGAGCGATCCAAAGCACGTTCGAAGCTATCAAGTTTGGGTTCGATTACTAGAGGTTCGCCAACATAGCCTTGAACTGCTTCTTGAGTTTTAAGACCATTGCCTGTGATGTAAGCCACAGTCGTTTCTTCAGGGTCGATTTTGCCAGCCTCAACTAGTTTTTTCAAGACCGCAATTGTAGTTCCACCTGCCGTTTCGGTAAAGATACCTTCAGTTTCAGCGAGTAATTTCATTCCTTCGATGATTTCTGCATCGGTGACATCTTCAATGTTGCCTTTAGTCTTGCGAGCAACTTCAAGAGCGTAAACACCATCAGCGGGGTTACCGATCGCAATCGACTTAGCGATTGTGTTGGGTTTAACAGGAGAAATAAAGTCTCTACCTTCTTTGAATGCCTGAGAGATAGGAGAGCATCCTTCAGCCTGAGCGCCGCTAAAGCGAACATCTTTCTCGTCGACTAAACCAACTTTGACAAATTCTTGGAATCCTTTATAGATTTTGGTGAAGAGAGAACCAGAAGCTAATGGCGCAACTATATGATCAGGTAGTTTCCAACCGAGTTGCTCAGCAACTTCATAACCAAGAGTTTTTGAACCTTCAGAGTAGTAAGCACGAAGATTAATGTTTACAAATCCCCAGCCATAAGTGTTGGCAACTTCAGAACACAAGCGGTTTACTTGGTCGTAGTTACCATTGACTGCCATCAAAGTAGGATTGTAAATCAATGTGCCCATGACCTTTCCTGCTTCGAGGTCAGAGGGAATAAACACACAACAGTCTAAACCTGCATGAGCTGCGATCGCAGCGGTTGAATTAGCAAGGTTACCAGTACTAGCACAGGATACCGTTGAGAAACCTAGTTCTTGGGCGCGGGTTAAAGCTACAGAAACTACTCTATCTTTGAAACTAAGAGTAGGCATATTAACCGCATCGTTCTTGATGTAAAGGTTCTTAAGACCGAGTTGACGAGCTAATCTTTTTGATTTGACTAGAGGAGTCATTCCTGTACCAACATCAATCGGATTATCACTTTCAACAGGTAAAAATGCTTTGTAGCGCCAGATCGAGTTTGGACCAGCTTCAATTGTTGCTCTACTTACTTGAGCTTTAATCGCATCGTAGTCATAAGCGACTTCCAAGGGGGAGAAGGTTTCTTCGCAAACGTTTAATGCTTCAAGAGGATATTTAACTCCACCTTCCTTAGAAACGAGGTGGGTAAAAGTCCGAGCTTTGGTGAAAGTTGCTTGAGTCATGATGCTTATATTTTTTTACTTATTCCGTAAGTGATTTGATACTAGCATGGGCAAAAAATTTAAGTCAAATATACCCGATAAAAATAGTCGGGATTAAAAAAGGCATGAGAAATAGTGCTCAACTCTCTCTGAGTTATGTGGATTGATTATTTACTGAGACCTTATCTATATGTTCTCAGGGCGTAAACTGAAGCTGTCAATAATTTAGTTTTTATTGTTGTTCGGGCTTTTGCTGCCATTGTTTCCAGAGATCTGGACGGCGATCGCGAGTTCTTTTCTCTTGCTCAGCTTGTCGCCATTCATCAATTAATTTATGGTTGCCAGAGCGCAAAACTTCGGGGACTTCCCAGCCGCGAAAATTAGCAGGTCTGGTGTATTGTGGATAATCTAGTAAATCAGTTTCGAAGCTTTCTTTCTTTAATGATTCAACTTTGCCAACTGTGCCAGGAAGCAAGCGCACGATTCCATTGATCAACGTTAAAGCGGGGATTTCTCCACAGGTTAAAACAAAATCGCCAAGAGAAATTTCTCTAGTAACTAGATGTTGACGAATTCGCTCATCCACTCCTTCATAATGTCCACAGATAATAATTAGCTGGTCAAAATTGCTCGCTAAGTTCTTCAGTAAAGGTTGTTTGAGAGGCTCTCCTTGAGGAGTCACCAAAATTATTTCTCGACGAGGAAGAACTGGTAAAGACTCTACCGCAGCAAACATTGGCTCTGGCTTCAGCAGCATGCCTGCCCCACCCCCATAAATAATGTCATCAACCTTGCGATGTTTATCGGTGGTGAAATCGCGAGGATTGACTAGATTGATAGTTGCAATCTCATTCTTCAGCGCTTTACCAATTAGGCTACTTTGCAAAGGAGAGCTGAAAAAATCAGGAAATAACGTGATTAAGTCGAAATGCACTTGATTAATGTTTAACTCCGCACAATATGTTGATGCTATTGCTATCTTTGCCTTTAATGAGATCCAGATTAGCAGGATTTATTTGGGACTGGTTAAAAATACAACTAACTTACATTGAGCTTCTACGATATAATTCTCAGGTTATTTAAAAAGTATTTTCTCAAAATTTTTTTGAGATAAGCGCCACAAAATCCTAGTTAAGATACATCTAAAAGTAGGATTCTCGATTAGTAAATTTGTGGATATTGTCTCTTTGTAATCCAAAACTATGCCCAAGACAGAAATCCAAAATCGAAATCCTGACCATCTTCAGGCGGCCAAATCTGCAATTCTTGTCATTGGGGGTGCCGAAGATAAAGTTTATGGCAAAGAAATTTTATCTTCTTTTTTCCAGTTCTCTGGGGGAAATGAAGCAGTCATTGGAATTATTCCTTCAGCTTCACGTGAGCCGTCGTTGATTGGTGAGCGCTACTATCGCATCTTTGCTGATATGGGAGCACAGAAGATTAAAGTCCTCGATATCAGAGATCGAGATCAAGCTAGTGCTCAGGAACATCTCGATTTTATCGAAGGCTGCACCGGTATTTTTCTCACGGGTGGAGATCAGCTAAGACTATGTGCTCTTTTAGCTGATACGCCAGTAATCAAGCGTATTTTGGCTAGAGTGAGAGCTAAAGAAATAGCTTTGGCGGGAACTAGTGCTGGCGCCGCAGTCATGGGTTATCAGATGATCGCCGGAGGCAGTAGCGGGGAATGTCCCAACCGAGATTTAGTCGATTTAGATTTTGGTCTGGGGATTATTCCTGGGGTTTTAGTAGATCAACATTTTTATAATCGTAATCGTCTTGCCAGGCTGTTGAGTGCGATCTCTGCATTTCCTCAACTACTTGGTATTGGTATTGACGAAGATACTTGTGCGATGTTCAGTGATGATGATCGAATCACCGTTTTGGGCAAAGGAACTTTAACAATTTTGGATGCTCAAGCGATTACCCACACAAACTACCCTCAGGTAACTGCTTCTGAGCCGATTAAAATCCATAACTTGAAGTTGCACCTTTTAAGCCACGGTGATGTTTATGACTGGCAAAAACGCCAATTAGTAAATTAACCAGGCTCTTGTTGGGCTTTTTGTCATGATGATTGATGCTCGCTTATTATCTGTTGCTATTTATAGTCACGATTTCATAACTTTATGCTGCTAATCACCAACTATTTTTAAATCACAGAAGGTGTATTCTAAATGGGTTCTTGATTGTGAGAAATTTATCCTTACAGATAATGATGATTTGACGTTCTAGTTTCTGTACCGTTCTTTTTAATATTCTTGATTGTATTCCAGCAAAAATGAAAATCCTTAAAACACAAACCCTTAGAGGCCCTAATTACTGGAGTATTCGTCGTCCTAAATTGATAGTACTTCGACTTGATTTAGAGGAATTGACAGATAAAACTTCCGATCAAATTCCTGGCTTTTACAATGGTTTGATTCAAGTTTTACCTAGTTTGATTGAACATTATTGTTCTCCTGGTCATCGGGGTGGGTTTCTCCAAAGGCTAAAAGATGGGACTTTGATGGGTCATATTGTCGAACATGTGGCTTTGGAATTGCAAGAATTGGCAGGGATGAAGGTTGGATTTGGTCGTACTCGGGAGACTGGCGATCGCGGAGTTTATAATGTTGTCTACGAATATCTAGAAGAAAAAGCGGGAAGATATGCAGGGAGAGCCGCAGTCAGACTTTGTTCAGCAATTATCAAAGATGGTAGTTATCCTTTATCCGAATTAGTTCAAGATATTGAAGATCTTGAAGAATTATTTGCTAATGCGGCTCTAGGTCCCTCAACACAAACCATTATTAAAGCTGCTGATCATAAGCAAATTCCCTGGTTTAATCTCAGCACTAGATCGATGATTCAATTGGGTTATGGTGCTAATCAAAAAAGAATCCAAGCAACTCTCTCTAGTAATTCAGGAATTTTGGGGGTAGAGCTGGCTTGCGATAAGGAAGGAACTAAAACAATTCTCGGTGAGGCAGGAATTCCTGTTCCTCAAGGAACTGTAATCAATTATCTCGATCAACTAGCCCCAGCGATTAAAACTGTTGGGGGTTTTCCGATTGTGATTAAGCCTTTAGATGGTAACCACGGTCGGGGAATTACGATTAATATTACTGATAGCGAAGAAGCAGAATTAGCTTACGATTTGGCTAGTCAATCGTCAAAAAATCATGCTGTCATTGTCGAGCGCTATTATCTGGGTAGTGACCATCGTATTTTGGTGATTAATGGCAAGGTAGTTGCCGTTGCCGAACGAATTCCTGCTCATGTTGTCGGCGATGGGACAAAGACAATCGAAGAGTTAATCGATCAGGTTAATAGCCACCCAGCGCGAGGGGTCGGTCACGATAATATTCTGACCAAAATTAATGTTGATCAAACATCTTTAGATATCCTCATTAAACAAGACTATAATTTGCAAACTGTTTTGCCACAGGGAGAAATTGCTTACTTAAAGGCAACTGCTAATCTTAGTACTGGTGGCATTGCGATTGATCGTACTGATGATATTCATCCCAAAAATGTTTGGATTGCTGAAAGAGCTGCCAAAATTATTGGTCTTGATATAGCGGGTATTGATGTTGTGACTCCAGATATTACTAAACCAATTTCTGAATTAGATGGGGTTATTGTCGAGGTTAATGCAGCTCCTGGTTTTCGGATGCATGCTTCTCCTAGTCAAGGGAAGCCTCGTCCTGTGGGAGAAGCCGTTTTGGAAATGCTTTATCCTCAAGCAGAGTCTAGTCGAATTCCGATTGTTGCGATCACTGGCACAAATGGCAAGACTACAACCACCAGAATGACGGCTCATCTTTTCCGTCAAACAGGCAAAGTGGTTGGCTACACTTCCACGGATGGAGTTTATATTGGTGACTATTTAGCTGAAAAAGGAGATAATACTGGTCCTTACAGTGCCAAGATGATCTTGCAAGATCCCACAGTAGAAGTGGCTATTTTAGAGACAGCAAGAGGTGGTCTTCTTCGCGCTGGTCTTGCTTTTGATCGCAGTGATGTTGGCATTGTACTTAATGTCGCAGCAGATCATTTAGGGCTAGGTGATATCAATACGATTGAGCAAATGGCAGTGGTGAAAGGAGTTGTTGCCGAAACCGTTAAACCTGGCGGTTATGCAATTCTCAATGCTGATGATCCGCTGGTGTCTGCAATGGCTGATCAAATTAAGAGTCAAGTTGCTTATTTTTCTTTGCACCCTGATAATGCGCTTGTGCAAAAGCATATTGCTAATCAAGGTTTAGCCGCTGTTTACGAGAATGGTTATATCTCGATTTTAAAAGGGGAACAGAAGATTCGGCTCGAAGAAGCACTTAATTGTCCTGTGACGATGGGTGGGATGGCTCCTTTTATGATTGCTAACGCCTTAGCTGCCTGTTTAGCTGCTTTTTGCCAGGGAGTAGAAATTGATTTAATTCGTCAAGGTCTGACCACGTTTAATCCTTCGGATCAACAGACTCCTGGGAGAATGAATTTGTTTGCCGTAGCTGATTATCATGTTCTGATTGATTATGCTCATAATCCTCATGGCTATAAAGCTGTTGGTGAATTTGTTGGCAATTGGCAAGGTGAGAAAATCGGCGTGATTGGTGGTGCTGGCGATCGCAGAGACTCGGATTTACAATTATTGGGAGAAATTGCTGCTAATTTTTGTGACCGTATTATCATCAAGGAAGACGAAGATAAACGGGGAAGAAATTCTGGGGAAGTAGCGAAAATTATTGCTCAAGGAATTACAAAAACAAATGCTAGTTTGCAGTATGAAACTATTCTTGACGAAAATTTAGCCTTTGAAAATGCTTTGAAATCAGCTGTTTCAGGTAGTTTAGTGGTTATTTTTCCTGAAAATGTATCTCAAGCTATTGCCACTATTAAGCAATATATTTAAGAAAAATACGCATTTAAATCTGAAAATGGCAACCGTAATCCTACATAAATCTCAAATAACCAAAGACTCTTCATACTAAATTGAAGAGTTAATATTTTCCCCGACTTGTTAGAATTCATCGCTTAAGATGGGAAAAATATAAATAATACTTAAAATTTGGTCATAAACACCTAATCAGTATTTTTTGAAAATATTATTAATAATTCTATTTTGAGTAAGAAATTTTGTTAATTCATTTATAGATAAGGATATTAATCAAAAATTTACAGTATGTGTTTTTTTTGATAATGTTTAGTCAAAATCTGAGAAACAACACTTACTTTCAATGGCACTTATTTCAATTTATTAATTTAGTTAAATTATTTGGGTATAGGAATGATTCGTATTTTATTAGTCGACGATCAAACTCTATTATGTGAAGTCCTTAAAACTTGGTTAGAAGTTGAAGACGATTTTGAGGTTATTGGTGTTGCCCACAACGGAAATGAAGCTCTAAGTCAAATTGAGTCTCTTCGTCCTGATGTCGCGCTGATGGACATCGATATGCCTGAGATGGATGGTTTGAACGCAACTAAAATTATTAGTGAGAAATTTCCAGATGTAAAGGTTATTTTTCTTAGTGGTCATGATGAAGATGACTATCTTGGTAAGTCTTTACGCGCAGGTGCTAAAGGTTATTTACTAAAAAATACTACTGCCGAAGAACTAGCAGATAAGGTTCGCTACGTTTATAACAATGATTTTTCAACTTCTTTAAGCGGAGACCAAGATGAGGCAATGGTGCTCATGCAAAGTCGATTAGATGAGTTGATCGAAACCTATCGCCATAAGTTTCAAAAACAGCTTGAGGATGTCAGTGTTGCAGGTGCTGCCTTACCTGAAAATTATGAAACTCAGATCCAAGAAATTAAACAAGAGTTAGCTACTGTTCATACCCGCCTGAGTGATGAAGATAAAAAACTCAACTCTCAGATGAATCAGCAATTGGTTAATTTGAAAAAAGACATTGATATTGAGTTAGAAAAAGTTTTAGAAGATTGGTCTCGTCAACGCTCAGCTTTGCAAGAATGGGCAGTTCAAAAAGATGAGATGCAGTTATCGACAGAGGAACTTCAGTCTCGATATCGTCGTGAGCTAATGTCTACGATTAATCCTTTTCGTGCCTCTTTCCGTGATATGGATAACCAGATGCGGACTATGCGTAATTGGTTAATTGGGACAATTTTATTAGCGGCAATGTCTCTAACTTTTTCTAGTTGGCTGATCGCATCTAATTTTATTTCTGATGAGAATCCAAAGACTCAGGTTTCGAACTAACTAATTTATTCGCGTTAGAATACTAAGGGACTTGTGCGTGATTTTACTGACAAAATCTTGCTAGTAGGGTAACTTTAAGTCATTATCTACAGCTAAGCTACAAGTTTAAAAATAGCAAAAATAATTATATGTTTGATTCGATTGATTCTGCCTTGGCAGATATCAAAGCCGGTCGTCCAATCGTCGTGGTTGATGATGAAAATCGAGAAAACGAGGGTGATCTTATCTGTGCCGCTCAATTTGCAACTCCAGATAATATCAACTTTATGGCGGTAGAAGCCAGAGGTCTGATTTGTCTGGCGATGACTGGCGATCGCCTTGATAGCTTAGATCTGCCTTTAATGGTGACCAAAAATACTGATAGTAATCAAACTGCCTTTACTGTCAGTATTGATGCTGCTCCTCATTTGGGGGTCAGTACTGGGATTTCCGCAGATGATCGAGCTAAGACTATTCAAGTGGCAATTAACCCCAGCACTTCCCCAGATGACTTGGTTCGTCCAGGTCATATTTTTCCGTTGAGAGCGAGAACTGGCGGCGTTTTAAAGCGAGCTGGTCATACTGAGGCTGCTGTCGATTTGTCACGCTTGGCTGGACTATATCCTGCTGGGGTAATTTGCGAAATTCAGAATCCTAACGGTTCGATGGCTAGGTTGCCTCAGTTGGTGGAATACGCCCAAAAACATAGTCTAAAATTTATTAGCATTGCTGATTTGATTAGTTATCGTCTTCAGCATGATCGCTTTGTTTATCGAGAAAGTATTTGTGATTTCCCCAGTAAATTTGGGGCGTTCAAAATCTATGCTTATCGTAATGCGCTGAAGAATACAGAACATATTGCGGTTGTTAAGGGCGAACCAACTGACTTTAAAAATTATCCTGTCATGGTGCGCATGCACTCAGAATGCTTAACCGGAGATGCCTTAGGCTCTTTACGCTGTGATTGTCGGATGCAATTACAAGCAGCGATGAAAATGCTAGAGGCCGCAGGTTCTGGGGTGGTTGTTTATTTGCGTCAAGAAGGTAGAGGTATTGGTCTGCTCAACAAGCTTAAAGCCTATTCTCTTCAAGATATGGGCTTAGATACAGTGGAGGCAAACGAAAAGCTAGGTTTCCCTGCTGATCTTCGAGATTATGGCATGGGCGCCCAAATTCTCAATGATTTGGGGATTGCCAAAATTCGCTTAATTACTAATAATCCCCGTAAGATTGCTGGCTTAAAAGGTTACGGTTTAGAAGTAGTAGATCGAGTACCTTTGTTGATTGAGGCTAATATTCATAACTCTGAATACTTGGCGACCAAAGCCCAAAAAATGGGACATTTATTGCTTCAGACTTATTTAGTAACGATCGCAATTACTTGGCAAGACAATGTTTCTTCGGCTCTGGCTCGCTATGAAAAACTTGATAAGATTCGGTATCTAGCGCAAACAGAACACCTGTTATTACAAGAAGAAGCAAGATCAATTGCGATCGCTCTGTTTACTTCTCCATCACTAATTTTTCACTTGGGTTTCGATCAAGCTAATCTTGCTGATCCAGATTGGTATAAAGATAGTAATCATCCTTATCTCGTTGGTCTTAGTAAAGTTTTAGATCAGTTGCAAAGTTGGGATAGTATTGCTCGTTTAGAGTTTTTGATTTCTAAAGGAGATGACCCAATGCAAGGACTACAAGTCAAATTAGATCGTGAACATTATTCCTTAGACCAAAAACCTTCTACTCTCTGGAGCAGTTTACAAAGTCAATTAATTTACACTTTTGAAGGAGTGACTGAAAGAATGGGCGAGCAGGTTGATTGATGATAGATTATTGATTTGGATCTTACCTTCTGTAAGTTCTGATAAGTTTTTTTCTATGAAATAATTTATTATCTATGAAGTCTATTTTAGAAGTTCTGCAAATTGCAGTTGGGAAATCTTTGGTCGCCTCTTTTGGTGAAGAATATGCGAATACAGATCCTCTAGTAAATGCCACGAATAATCCTAAATTCGGCGATTATCAGGCTAATGTGGCTCTGTCTCTCTCCAAAAAATTGAAGCAAGCACCTCGGGCGATCGCTGAGACAATTATTGCCAACTTGGAAGTAGCCGATATTGCTCAAGAACCGCAAATTGCTGGGCCTGGCTTTATTAACTTCACTCTTAAGCCAGAGTATCTTGCTGCTTTACTTGGAGAAATTCAAGGGAGCGATCGCTTAGGAATCGAGCCAGTAGAACAAGCTGAAAAAATAGTAGTAGATTTTTCGAGTCCGAATATTGCTAAAGAAATGCATGTGGGACATCTGCGATCGACCATTATTGGCGACAGTATTGCCCGCGTTTTAGAGTTTCAGGGTTATGATGTGCTGCGGTTAAATCATGTCGGCGACTGGGGTACTCAATTTGGGATGTTAATTACTTATCTCAAAGAAGCCTACCCCGAAGCTTTAACAACTGCCGATGCCCTAGATATTGGTGATTTGGTTAGTCTCTATAAAAAAGCTAAAGTTAGATTCGATGAAGATGCTGACTTTAAAGAAACAGCGCGGAAGGAAGTAGTGAGATTGCAAGATGGCGCAGCAGATAATCGTCACGCTTGGAAGTTACTTTGCGATCAATCTCGTCGTGAGTTTCAAGTAATTTATGACATTTTGGATATTAATCTCACCGAAAGAGGCGAGTCTTTTTACAATCCTTTTTTAGAAAATGTAGTTAAAGAATTAGAGCAAAAAGGGTTGCTCGAAGAAAATGACGGCGCGAAGTGCGTTTTTCTCGAAGGCTTTACCAATAAGGATGGTGATCCTTTACCTGTTATTGTTCAAAAATCCGATGGTGGTTTTAACTATGCCACAACTGACTTAGCCGCGATTAACTATCGGGTTAGCGAAGATCATGCCAGCAGAATTGTTTACGTTACCGATGCAGGACAAGCCAATCATTTTGCAGGAGTATTCCAAGTAGCTCGTCGAGCTGGACTTTTGCCCGAAACAGTTCAAGCTATCCATGTACCCTTTGGAATTGTCAAAAATGAAAAGGGCGAAAAAATTAAAACTCGTGCTGGTAAAACAATTAAACTAATCGACCTACTCAATGAAGCGGTTGTTAGAGCCAAACAAGATATTACCAATAGACTGAAAATAGAGGAGCGAGAAGAGTCAGAAGAGTTTATTGATAATGTGGCTCAAATAGTTGGCATCAGCGCAGTTAAATATGCTGATCTTAGTCTGAAAAGAATTACCGAGTATAAATTTAGCTATGACAATATGCTAGAGCTAAAGGGGAATACAGCTCCCTATATGCTTTATGCCTATGTCAGAGTACAAGGTATTAGTCGTAAAGGAGATATCGATTATTCTGAGCTGAGTGGTGCGAAAATTTTGCTAGAGGAAGATTCTGAATTAACTCTCACCAAGCATCTTCTCCAACTTACTGATGTCCTCAACGAAGTCGAAAAAGATTTACTACCCAACCGTTTATGTCAGTATCTTTTTGAACTGAGCCAGAAATTTAACCAGTTCTATGATCGCTGCGATATTTTAAAAGCAGCAGAGCCTCAAAGAACTTCTCGTCTAATTTTGGCAGATTTAACCGCGAGAACACTCAAGCTAGGTTTATCTCTATTAGGGATTCCTGTTCTAGACAGAATGTAGTTTAATTAATTGTCACAACAAGGTGAATTTGGAATTGCTGAAATTTGGGAAATTAATAGGTCGTTAATTCTTAATTATAAATTCTAAAAATTTGATACTTTATTTTAATAACTTAAAGCCAAATTCAATCGGGGGATTCTTCCCCCGCGCCCCCAGATATTGGGGAGGATTACGACCTCCCCATATGCGAAGCGTTATCCCTTGGGAAACCCCTGCCGTATGGATGAAAAAGCTTTGAAAAGAATTATTCAGCTTTATTAGGGCATTGGCTTGATAAATTCAGATTTGAATTATATAAGATTTTAAATTCTTATTTTTTGCGATAAAGACCTTACAACAAAAGAGTTAATTTTTTAACAGGTAAAATCTAGCTAGCTGATGTTTTGCTAAAAACTTTGTCGCTCCAGCTACCGTGTAAACCATAGGGTATATGTCTTTTGAGGTGAAGTAGGGCAACTGCTTCACCTTCGATATTTTGAGCATCGAGTACAGCTAGGGTAGAGCGATGATTTTGACCATTGTAAACAAGAGTTAAAACCCATCCCTCATCTTCTTGAGCTGACCCAGGCTTAGGTACAAAAATAGGTTCGCTGACATAGCCGTGGTGAGCAAAACTATGAGTTTGAGTTTCTCCTGTCTGCCAATCGAGTTTGAGAATAGCTTGTAAAGGAGCATTCCGACCCGTGTCTTTGTGACCAGCACCAATATATAAGTAGCGATAGTCTCTGCCTACTTTCTCAGGATGGATAGTCGGGAATTCGCAGCAACGAGGTTCGACTAGCTTTTTATTCACTTCTCCAGTGGCTAGGTTGAAGTTAAAACGCCATAGTTGCCCCGGATCGAGACTATTAAAATCTACTTCTTTGTAATTGGTATTGGGTTGTACTTGGGGGAGAGATGCATAGGCGATCGAGTCGATATAAATTTTCTCGTCTTTTTCAAAAGCATTAGCGTGATGAAAAACGAACCCAGAAGAGACTTCAAAAGTTTTCACATTGCGATTATTAGGATCGCGAGGAATGACAACTACACGAGTAGGTTTGGTTGGTTGAAACTCAACACATTCCCCTGCACCACTCATGCCAAATAAAAATGGTAGGGGATTGAAACTCACCGCATTTTGAAAAAAGATGCAGTAGTTAGGGGTGATGGCAAAATCGTGAATAAATGAGAACCCAGGAATGCTGTGACTATGGCGACGTAAAAGCTTGCCATCTGGGGCTAATTCAAAGATGGTGATTTTGCTAGAAATACCTGGAGAAATTGCAAAATTAACTAAACAAGGATCACCTCCATCCATTTCGCAACTAGGATCGATCCAGGGATGTGCCGAGAACGAATCTCCTGGCTTAAGAATATCTCCTAGATAATCAATCCCATTAGTTTCTAAAGTGTTTGGATTGAGGCTGTGGGGTTCTGCTGCTTCCCATAGTGCGAGCAACTTATCTCCCCAGTGAATCACATTGGTATTAGCAATATTTTTTAAGCGGACATCAAAAATATTGTTAAGCAGACCACCAGGCTTTTGCGTGCCAAACACTCCTCGATAAAGAATCTTTTGCTGGGCTTGTTCTTGTTGATAAGCCTCTGTTTGCACAAACCGATTACGAAAATGAACTTTGCCATTTTGAAAAGTAAAGGCACTAATCATGCCATCGCCATCGAAAGGATGATGAATTGGCGTACCTGCAATGTCTAGTAAACCAGGCCCATTTCTAAAGAGTGTTCCCGATAGATCCGCAGGAATCTGACCTTCTATTTCGGTGATCTCATAATCGTCTTCGTGGGGCTGCGAGTCGTAACCTTGTTTCCATTCTGAAAGGGAGTAGGATTCTAGTTCTGGAGAAAATGTTTGAGTCATGGAAGAGGCTGCTTGATTGATCTGTGCTTAGATAATATTAATTTTTCTTAATATCTAGCAATCAGTTTAACAATTTTCTGGGGTGATAACAGCTTCTACCATTTCAAAGTTGCTGCATCTGCGCCTTGTTCGCGACGAATTTTACTATCTTTTTCAAACCAGGCAATAATTTGCGCTGGGGTTAATTCTTCGATCGCTACTTGATAATCTTGAGCGATCAGTTTCAATAATCGACTCGAAGAGATGGTTAAACGAGTTAGAAATTTTTCTGAGGAATCGAGTAGAGCTGCGTTAATATCATTGGATTCTTCGGGCGTGAGAAAGTTATTTCCTGGCTGTTGCATGGTGAGTTGATTGTTAATGGTTGATTGTGGATGGTTGATGGCGTGTAATTAGTGTTTCGGGCTAACCATTACTTGAGTTGTTCTTGCCCTAATTGCTGAAAGCCTGCCTCGGTGAATATTGTTTGTGCTTGAGGGGTTTGCAGAAAATCGATAAATTCCTGGGCTAGTTTTGGTTGTTGGCTCTCTTTGATAAGGGCGATCGCATAAAAGATTGGTTCATAGGAATCATTTGGGGCAAACAAAGCTACTTTAACATCCTTGCTATGAGCTAAGGCATCAGTCAAATATACAAAACCGAGATCAGCATTTTCTGTGGCTACATAGTTGAGAACTTGGCGGACATCTTTGGCAAAGACTAGTTTTGATTGCAGAGCTGATGTGAGCTTGAAATAGTCTAAAACTTGTTGGGCATATTTCCCTGCGGGGACAAGTTGGGGTTGACCAAGAGCGATCGCTCTAATTTTTTCATCCTTGGGCAAATCTTTAAAACTACTCAGCGTGAGGGGGTTATTTTGACTACTAATTAGAACGATTCGATTTTGAACTAAATTAAAACTGTTATTAGGGTTGATTAAATTTTTACTAATCAGATCTGCAATTTTCTGAGGATCGGCAGAGATAAAAATATCAATGGGTGCGCCCTGCTCGATTTGTCTTTGTAGTGTGCCAGAAGAGGCAAAGGTGTAATTGGTGTTGGCTTGAAGGTTGGTTGCTGACCATTGTTGATCTATGTCGGTTATTACTTCTTTGAGGCTGGA
>CALKUU010000036.1 GCA_937996665.1 uncultured Xenococcaceae cyanobacterium
TCTAGTTCAGGATCTTGCTGATTTTGGGCAATTTTGGTTAATAGACTAGTCGCTTCCCCGATAGTTAATTTCTGAAGATGTTCGGCAGTAAAAAATCCATAAAAAGGTAACGACTTCTTGCTAACTCCACTAAATAGACTCTGACTTGTCGCAATAATCGTCAGTAGATTATGGTTTTGCAAATAGGCGCGAAATTGCTGCTGCCCAAGCTTGCCTAAACCCTTAAAAATTTCGTCTAAATTCTCATTAAGTAAGAGTAGGGTTTTCCCGCCAATCAACTTAGTTAGTAATCTTTCTGCTTCTTGGGTAGCTTCATCAGTTTTTAATTCATAGATAGCATCTAGCTTGAGCAATACAGTTAACTCATAGTCCGCTGGATATTCTTTTGCCAAAGTTTGCAAAATCCTCAGCAATAAATCTAGCCAAGAACTAACCCCCCACTCTTCTTCTTTGAGCCAAGCAATCAATAACTTGTCTTCTAACTCAGCAATGGCTTGAAGGCGATGATAAATAAGCGAAATCGTATGAGTTTTCCCAATGCCCCTCATCCCCACCAGCAAACGAAAATGCTTGTTGCGACTTGTGCAACTATCTGTAACTAACTCAATTAAATGTTCAACTAAATGGTGTCGCTGAACAAAGATAGCCTCTAGGGTTTCCTGGGGCATCAGGCTGGGGGTATAGCTAGAAATAAAACTAGATTGCATCGCTCTTACACCCCTCTCAATAGCGCCCAATAATTTTGCACCAGAGGATAGCGAAAATTAGTTGGGTCGTTTCTATAGCCTGAATCTTTGAGTTTGTTAACAATGTGGTGTAAACCAATTGAGCCAGTAAAAACCATCCGAATCTGGGGATAGTTATGGCGTAGCGATCGCAAAACATCCAGCAATTGCATTGCCTCTTCTGGCTTGTTCTTACTGATGTTATCCAGCAGATAAGGTACTTCGTCCCAAAAGAAAATTACTTGTGACTCTTGAGCTGATAATAAATCGGCGATAATTGCACTTAATAACTTGTCCCACTGTGGGGCAATGAGTTCAGGAATTTTAAAACCTTTGATCTCGACTCCCTGAAATGCACGCAAAAAACCCTGAACTGTTTTGCTAGTTCGCTTGATCCTACTTAAATAAGCTGCCACATCTTGCCAAATAGCTTCGACAAAGCCAACTACAGACTTAATTCCTTCTAAGTCTCGATAGAGAGCAATTTGGTGTTTTCCTGCTTCGGCTTCCATCTTTTTAATGACAGTAGTCTTACCCATCCTGCGCTCTGCACTTAAAATGATGCTCTGCTGCTCTAATCTTTCCCAAATGTCTGCTATTAATTTGTCCCTCCCGATGACGTTTTGAGGGTCAATAATTCCACCTGGGTTGGGTTTAATAGCATCATTCATGAGATTAACATTATGTACGATATTTTTATTGTACGTTAATTTCATCGTATATATTCAATTTGATAGATCCTCTCTTAAAAGCTCAATAAATAGAACCTAAAAGCATGTTCATCTCAAATAATCAATTTGACTCAGAGGACAAGCTAACTCCTAATTTCCCCCATTTGTACTGTCAGAGCGGGATAATAAGGGCAAGCGAATTCCGAACTCCAAACTCCCCAACATAAAATTGACAAACCACCGAAACTGTTAAAAATATTCAATTCAAGGTAAGATGTTAGGCTGTGTATTCAATAATTTCTTACAATTAAGATTTATGGCAAAGAAAGGTATGATCGAGCGTGAAAAGAAGCGCGCTCGTCTAGTCGAAAAGTATGCTGCCAAAAGAGCAGACTTAAAAGAACAGTTTCGTAAGTCAACTAACCCAGTCGAGAAGCTTGAGCTTCATCGTCAAATTCAGAGATTACCTCGTGGTAGTGCGCCTAGTCGTAAACGTAATCGCTGTTGGGTGACTGGTAGACCAAGAGGTTACTATCGTGATTTCGGCTTGTCTCGTAATGTTTTACGCGAATGGGCACACGAAGGATTATTGCCCGGAGTGGTTAAATCGAGCTGGTAATCAGTTGAGATCTAAAAAACTAGATCGTAATTTATATAATTAGCAGACGATTTTCGATGCTGAAATCTCAGACTGACAAGTTTTGGGCTTCAGCAATTTTTTTGCCTGATTCTATTTTTTGTTCAGTTTTAGTGGATGCTCTGATTTTTTGCGTTTAGAATACGAGTAGCTATTTTTCTGATCTAGTTCTAAGAAAAAAAGTGAAGTTACCAAGATAGCTAAAGACGTTAAGTGATTAGTTTTTGTCACTTATAGCTAGACCTAAATGTTTGATTTTATTCGGTTTTTAAAGTGTCTTACCTGGACAACAATTCGGAAAATAATTACTGATACTGCCAAAAATCGTTTAAATGGTTTATCGGCAGAAATGGCTTTTAATGCCATGTTGGGCTTATTTCCTGCAATTATTACAATCCTGACAGCAATTAGTCTATTCGAGACTCCCATTGCTAATACTTTGGGAAATTTAGCAGTGGAGTTTGCTGATATTATTCCGCAACAGGTTTGGAATTTACTTTTTGATTTTACAGAAGAAGCCAAAATTTCTCAGGGAAAAAGCTGGTTCTCTCTAAGTTTTATCGCCGCGATTTGGGTTATTTCGGGAATTATTGGTTCGGCAATCAATGCGATTGACCTGATTAATCAAGTTCCGAAAAAGTGCCAGCGACCATTTTGGCAAAAAAAATCGATCGCTATTTTACTAACCATCGGGACATTAGCTCTTTTAATTACGGCCTGTTTTCTCCTCGTAATTGGCGATTTTTTACTGAGATTAGCTCTGCAACAAAACTGGGGTCAATTACTGCTGGTAACTTGGCAGATATTTAGTATTATCACTATTGTTTGTGTGGTCGCAGCAACTATTGGGATCGTTGTCCAAATTCAAAATAACCGCAAACGATACCAAGTATCGGAAGAAAAAAATATTGTCGTCATTATGACAATTGGAATTGGAATTATTTTTATCCAGTTGATCTATTCAGTGTTTGTCTTTGTCGAAAGCTTGCTGGTTAATTTTAATGTTAGTAGTACAATCAGTAACTATTTGGTTAGCATTTGGAGATTGTTGAGCTTGCCTTTGAGTTTAGGCATAGTCGCGATTTGTTTTGCTTTTATTTACAATATTGGCTGTAGTGCTCGTGCCAAGAATACGCCTCTTATGCCTGGCGCAATTTTGGCTTCAATGTCTTGGGCAATAGTTTCTAGTCTCTTTAGATACTATGTTGCTAATTTTGCCGCTTATAACAAAATTTATGGTGCAGTTGGAACGATTATTGTTTTGTTGCTTTGGCTTTATTTAAGTTCTTTGGTGATGTTAATTGGTGAGCAGGTTAATGTGGTTGTTGGTGCTGTTATGCGTCAAAAACAAATGGCTTTGAACGAGTCGCTGAATGAACCTTGGAGCGAAGTGCATTAAGTTATTGAAGATCAATCGCGATCATTGGAATGAGATTGGCGGACTGAGCGATCGCTATTAAGCGAATAATTTCGCTAATTCAAAAACTTCTCTACACAACGAACAAACATCTCGACTCCAGCACTCAAAGCGGTTTCATCAAAATCAAAACAGGGGTGATGGTGAGGATAACTTAAATTGAGTTTGCGATTCGCTGAACCCAGGAAGAAGTAGCAACCAGGTACTTGCTGTAAAAAGAAAGACATATCTTCTCCTCCCATGGTCTGGCATTCAGGAACTACCCCGATTTGGGTTTCAACTATGTCTTCTGCAACTGATTTCACTAAGCTAGCTATGTCGGGATCGTTTACTGTCGGCGGGTATAACTGCCAATAATCTAAATCAAACTTAGCACCATGACTTTGACAAACTCCTGCAATGATCTCTGCAATTCTTGCTTGAATTACTGACTCTAGTTGAGGATTAAAATAACGAACCGTCCCACTCATCTCAACGCTATCGGCGATTACATTGAGTGCAGTACCTCCATGAAACGTACCAACTGTAACTACCGCAGAGTCTAGTGGATTGATGTTGCGAGCGACAATTGTTTGCAAGGCGTTGACAATTTGTGAGCCAACCACAATCGAATCGATGGTTTGATCAGGCATCGCTCCGTGACCACCTTTGCCAAAAACTTTGAGTTTAAAACATTCAACTGCCGCCATTAAAGCGCCGCTTCTGACACCTATTTGCCCAAGTGGTAGGTTATTCCAAAGATGTAAACCAATAATTGCATCGACATCAGGATTTTTAAGAACCCCAGCTTCAATCATCGGTTTTGCACCACCAGGACCTTCCTCCGCAGGTTGAAAAATGATTTTGACTGTACCTGCAAACTTATCTCGGTTTTCCTGTAAAAATCGAGCTGTTCCTAAGGCGATCGCCGTATGACCATCATGTCCACAAGCATGCATTTTGCCATCATGCTGCGATCGGTAGCTAACTTGATTAGCTTCCTGAATTGGCAAGGCATCCATATCAGCTCGAATTGCTAATACTCTGCTGGGTTTGTTCGTGGATTTGCTACCATGAATAGTCGCTAAAATACCAGTTTTAGCAATTTCAGTACGATGAGGAATAGACCATTTAGTTAACTTTTGACTGATAAATTCAGCAGTTATTTGCTCTTGAAAGCCCAACTCTGGTTTTTGATGAATAGTTCTGCGCCAACATACTAGTTCAGCTTGTAAATCTAGTAGTTCAGGGCGGATCTGCCAAGGAATATCAGCCTGGGATGGTTGGATCTTAGTTTTCATATCATTAGTCGGGTGGCAAAATTCAATCAAATACTGTTTAAAAATGGATCTACCAGTAAAAAACTCTGCATAGATGTTACTCTTTTTGTATTCAATTCTATATCTATAGAAGTAACAACTTTTCTAAAAGTTTTTCTGCTTGGATCTTAGTCAAGAACCTAGCTTATTTTATAAACCAAATACAACGACCGATTTTTATTGTAAAGACAAGAGGAGATTTGAAATTGAAAAAAATTGAAGCAATCATCCGTCCTTTCAAGCTCGACGAAGTTAAAATCGCTTTAGTTAACGCTGGCGTAGTAGGTATGACAGTTTCTGAAGTTAGAGGTTTTGGTCGCCAAAAAGGTCAAACAGAACGCTATCGTGGCTCGGAATATACTGTTGAATTTTTACAGAAACTTAAAATTGAAATAGTTATCGAAGATAATCAAGTCGACATGGTTGTTGATAAGATTATTGGAGCTGCTAGAACTGGAGAGATTGGAGACGGCAAAATCTTTGTTCATCCCGTCGATGAAATTATTCGGATTCGTACTGGCGAAAAGAATATTGAGGCAGTTTAATTTAGTTCTTAAGTTATCAAAAATTAAACATTTTGATTGCAGGGAAGTAATTTGCTTCCCTTTATTTTTGTTAAAAAATAAGTTTTGATTAAATATCTAGCAACACTTTTACTCAAGAAGGTTGAGTATTTTCAGTAATCCAGTTGAGATAGTCTTGAGAACCAGCGACAATCGGTAGTGCAATAATTTCGGGAATATCATAACTATGCAAAACTTGCACTCTTTTGGCTAGTTTCTCAAATAAGTCAAAGCGAGTTTTAATAAGTAATTGCCATTCCTGATCGTGTTGAATTTTGCCCTGCCAAGAATAAAAAGATTGGATTGGAGCCATATTGACGCAAGCTGCTAGCTCTTCCGTTAATAAAGTGTTGGCTATGATTGCGCCTTCTTCTTCTGAGCTAACAGTGATTAAGATTACACAATAGGTACAATTGTCTTGTTTCATCACAAATTATTTGACTTTTTGCCTTAAAGATTTTTAGCTAGTATTCGATTTCATCTCAGCTTGCCAGATCCAAGAGCTATTAACAAAGAAGCTTTTTGCCTAATGCTAATTTAAGATCAACAACAAAATTTTGAAAATGAAAGACCTAGATTCTGATTGCTCGAAGTCTCTATAATGGATTTGGCGAGGAACTAGAAGTTAAGTTTAAGGTAAAAAAGTTTGACTTTAATATAGAGATTGTTGATCTAAATATCAAGAGTCCAGTTACTAACAATTTGCGATATGCCTGAAAGTTATGACAATTAAAATCAGTGGCAAGATATCTAAGAAGGGTTTTGGTTTCGGTGTTTGGGCTTTGGAAACAGCTAATGGCGAGGTTTATGAATTAAAAGATCCATCTCCCGAATTAACCAAAATTACTACATCGGTAACTATTGAGGGGGTAATTCGAGAAGATATTATGACGATCGCTGCAATTGGGCCTGTCTTGGAAGTTAACAACTTCCAAGAAGATACTTAACCTCTCGTCTAGATTTAGATTAGTTTTTTAATTTCGCCAAAAGCACGATAAAAACCACCACGTACAGATTCTTTAATTTCTTCTACTGTGTATTTAGCACCTTCTTCTCGAATATTTTTGGGAAACTGTACATTCCAATCAGCATTGTAACCATCAGATAAGACTCTAACTCGTAACTTTGCTCCAGACTTGAAACATTCAACTAATATTCCTTGACTGCTATCAGAAGTAGTAACTAGGGTATCAGAAGGTTTAACTCCTTCCGTTGTGGGGGCTTTAATCTCAACTGCTTCAGGAATTTTGCCTGCTTGGGCATCGGCGATCGCTGTTTCTGAGGCATCTATACAAACTAAATAGCCCCCAGTTGTCACGATATATAATTTGTCATTAGCGTACTGCATCGAAAGAGCTGCGCCACAGCCAGTACCAAGTTTCCACAAGCGCTCTCCTGCTTGATTGAAACAGTAAAGGGAAGAACAATTGTCTCCAGCAAAGACATATTTTCCTTGTTCGGCAGTTGCACAAGAATAAACGACAGAGTCGCAGTTATAAACTGTATTTGCTTCACCTGTTTTGGAGAAAGCATACACTTTGCGATCGCTTGTGGCTGCATAAACCATTTCATTTTCTTGCCAACCAAAGAGAACTGCACCCCCAGTTTTCTGATGCCACAACATTCTTCCTTCTTCGGGATCATAAACAGTTATTCCTGCACTATGTCCGTGATAAATTCCTTGCTTGTCAGTGCGAACCATCCAACCAGAGTCAGCCTGACTTAACCGCGTCCACTGTGATTCTTCCTCATGATCAATAGTGGTTACACTTCCTTTAGCATCAGAAACCGCTAGTAAGCCATCGTAAATATCTAACCAATAAATATCAAAGCTCTCATCAATTTCATAGGCAACGCGAGGTACTTTGCCCGTAAGATCATAAACATTGCCATTGTCACAGCCCCCATAAATCCATTCTTTATCAGCTACCAAGCATTTAACTCCATCGGGCAACTGATATTGATTGAGAACCTTGCCCGCTAAATCTAAGGCAAAAACTTGACCTGATTGATTACCAACCCAAGCACGCTGCTTGTCAACAAAAATTCCAAAAGCACTGGAGCCAGAAGCAAATTTCCAGAGGATCGGTGCTTGTTTGGAAGTAGAACGACTACTAGTTACCTGTCTGCGTGTAATTTGACGTTTTTTACGTACTCCCATTACGGCTTCTGCGTAGCCTTTTTTTTGCTTTTGTTTAATTTTCTTAGCAGCGTCGGCTTCAGCTTTCTCTGGGCTGGGATGAGTTTTAGTTTTGCTGGTGCCTTCTGTGCCAATTCGTCCATAACGAATGGTTACGTCTTTATCGGCAACCGTTACTTCGTAAAATTTATGGGCAGTTCCGTTATCTTCTGAGAGTTCTAAATAAGTTTTTGATTGGGTAATAGTCATGAGCGATCGCTATAGGTGCAGAGAATAGCAAAACTAAATTTGATTTGTGTTGCTATTCTCATATTTCCCGAACAACTTGCTAAACTAACCATCTCCAAACTGCTCCAACTTTTCAGATCTTACTTTTAGAGGAATTTTGATCTAAAACCTGGATGTTTGAATGTTCTTCTGTGAGTTCAAATCTAAGTAAAACTCGACAATAATTAACTGCTGGCATTCTAAAATCTATTAAACTGATTGGGAGTAGATTTTTAGCTGGATTGACTACAAATTTCATGAACTTTCTTACTGACTTACTCTTGCCTAAACTTAAGTCTGCTGGCAAGATGACCGATGCTTTGCCTCCTCTCGCTCAGGGAGTGAAAGGAATTAAGATCAAGTCAGCTCCAGAAATTGCCAAGATGCGCGAATCTTCTTTAATCGTGGCAACAGTTCTCAAAGAAATAGCGGCAATGGTGAAGCCAGGAATGACAACCGCCGATCTAGATGAATATGCAGAAGCTCGTATTCGCGAAATGGGTGCCACTCCAAGCTTCAAAGGCTACTATGGTTTTCCTGGTTCTATCTGTGCTTCGATTAATAATGAAGTTGTCCATGGCATTCCCAACAAGAAAAAAGTAATTCGCCCTGGTGATGTCCTGAAAGTTGATACAGGCGCATATTATCAAGAATTTCATGGTGATTCTTGTATTACGATCGCTGTTGGCAAAATCGGTAAACAAGCCCGTAAAATAATTCAAGTTGCAGAAGAGTGCCTCTATAGGGGTATTGACCAGGTTAAAGCAGGCAACCACTTACTAGATATTGCTGGTGCGATCGCTGATCATGCTGAGCAAAATGGATTTAGTGTTGTCGAGGAATATACAGGTCACGGCGTGGGTAGAAATCTTCATGAACCCCCTTCAGTATTTAACTTTCGCACTGATAAGTTACCCAATGTGCAACTTAAAGAAGGCATGACTCTGGCAATTGAACCAATTATCAATGCAGGCTCTAAGCAAACTAAAACACTCCGCGATCGCTGGACAGTGGTTACTGCTGACAACAATCTTTCCGCTCAATTCGAACATACTGTTTTGGTAACGTCTACTGGCTACGAAATCCTCACCGATCGAGATTTGGTTAAATAATACTTAAATCAGATTGTGACTAACTACTTAAATTTGGTAGAAAACTAACGATTTGTGGGAAGACGATGATTAAAGTCAAAACCAGTAACTGTAACAAAATAAAGGGAATTGCTCCTCGATAGATTTCTTCGGTTTTAATCTCAGGGGGTGCTACACCTCGTAGATAGAAAAGAGCAAAGCCAAAGGGTGGAGTCAGAAAAGAAGTTTGTAAATTAGCACCAATTACTACTCCGTACCAAACTAAATCTAAGCCTAAAGCCTCGGCAACAGGTGCAAAAATTGGAATTATTATAAAAGCAATTTCAAAGAAGTCAATAAAAAAGCCTAACAAAAAAATTGTTGCCATATTGACTAGTAAAAAGCCAACTTTGCCACCGGGTAAATTAGCTAAGAGATCAAACATAAAGCGATCGCCATGCAAACCGCGGAAGACTAAACTAAAGGCTGTTGAACCAATTAAAATAAACATCACCATTGAGGTGATGCGCATTGTTGAATCGCACACTTCGCGCAGGGCATTCCAATTTAGCTGACCATTAAACGCAGCTAGCAAGATTGCACCGACAGATCCCACCGCTCCAGCTTCAGTCGGAGTGGCAATTCCAAAAAAGATACTACCTAAAACAAGTCCAATTAATCCTAAAGTAGGCAGCATCACCTTGGTAACTCGGGTGATTAAATTCTTCGTGGAAATATTGCGTACTTCTAGAGGTAGAGCTGGTGCTAGTTCTGGTCGCAACCAAGCAATAACTACCACATAAAGACAAAAAGCTCCTGCCATTAACAAGCCAGGAATTAAAGAACCTAAAAATAAGTCACCAACAGATATTCCTAATTGATCTCCTAAAACTACCAAGACGACGCTGGGAGGAATAATTTGACCTAAAGTTCCTGATGCAACAATTACTCCTGTGGCCAATTCTTTGTTGTATCCATACTTCAACATAATTGGTAGAGAAATTAATCCCATTGCTACTACCGTCGCTGCTACAACCCCTGTAGAAGCAGCAAGCAGCGCACCTACAATGACCACTGCTAGAGCTAGTCCGCCACGCATCCGACCAAACAAAATGCCCATGGTTTCCAAGAGCTTTTCGGCGATTCCGGTTTTCTCCAGCATGGAACCGAGAAAGATAAAGTAGGGAATAGCTAGCAGCGTATAATTTGCCATAATGCCGAAAATACGGCTAGGCATAGCATTAAAAAAACTGAAATTAAACTCCCCAACAGCAGCTCCAATAACTGCAAAAATTAGGGATACTCCTCCCAAAGAAAAAGCAACAGGATAGCCAAAAGCCAGCAAAAATAGCGCCCCAGCAAACATAGCAATGCCTAGCCAATCAAAATTCATAATTGACCTCCTGTTTTTGAATCACTATGTTGAGTGTCGCTGTTTTGGAAAACTAGCC
>CALKUU010000037.1 GCA_937996665.1 uncultured Xenococcaceae cyanobacterium
TCGCAGGAGTGGCTTTTTTCCGATTGAGTGGCAATATAGCCTGATCTGTAGCTATGGATTAAGTTTATTCTGGCTAATCAAGTATCCGCAAAAATTTCTTCTAGTCAAGCAAATTAAGCCTAATCTGAGAGTTTTAGTTGAATTATTGCTAGCTTCAGTTTTACTATTCTGTTTGGCTCATCTATTCCTCTTCAAATTACATCTACCTGGTCGCTACACTCATCATAGTTTGCGCATAATTTTGGCTTTATGGGATGGAATAGCGATCGCTATTCTCTTTAATTTTGTAACCGCTAAGATCACTCAAAAAGTTGGCAACAAGAACAGACCTAAAATCAAAATCATTTGCCTATCTTGCTTAATTCTTGCTTTACTTGCTCCCTTCTATGCAGTGCAAAGCTATCCCGAGAGACTAGGCTATATGAGAGGATCTGCGCCTAAACTCTATCAATTCCTCAGACAACAGCCTCAGACTAGCCTGGTTGCCACCTTAAGCAAAGAAGCTGATTTTATTCCTAGTTTGGCAGGTCGTTCTGTATTAGTTGCTGAGGAATATGCAATTCCTTATCACCAGGGTTATTATCAAGCAATTCGGCAGAGAGTCAAAGACTTAATTGCAGCACAATATAGTACTAACCGAGAAACTTTAGTTGAGTTTACTAACCAATATCAACCTGATTTTTGGTTATTAGACAAATCAGCTTTCACGAAAAACTATCTGACTCAAAATCAGTGGCTACAGCAGTTTCAACCAGAAGCAAACCAAGCTTTTAAAAAACTCGAAATTAAACAAAAAAGCTATTTAGAGAAAATTCTAGAAACTGTCGGCGATCGCTGTATTGTTTTTAATTCAGACCAACATACTTTACTCGATCCAAAATGTTTAATTCGCTCCCCAAATATTTATTAAATATTAGTAGTTTTAATTAAAGTGCCTAGAAAATCACCACAATTTAAGACGGAGGTCAATTTACGAGCAATAGCAAAATCACCTATTATGTAGCAACTCTCAAATTTTCAGTTATTTCAAGTTCGTGAGTGGGAAACTAATAAATCTTGCAGACTTCATCTATCAATTCCGATCAGCTTAGAATGCCTAAAGCCCATCCCAAAACTAATATCATCGATTTATTACTTCCCTTCCTTGCTTTGGGCTTAATTACAATGGGAATTGGTGGTTATGGATTATATGAACCCCATGAAACTCATTTTGCCATGGTAGGCAGCGAGATGCTGCTGAGAAATGACTGGGTCACGCCTCACCTTAATGGCTCTCCATATCTGAATAAACCGCCATTAATGTATTGGCTAATTGCAACTTCGATCAATCTTTTCGGTAACACTGAATTTGCTGCCCGTTTACCTATTGCTCTCTCGGCTTGGGGCGGAATTATCGTTGCGGGGAAATGGAGCTTTGATTTGTGGGGAGTTATTGCCTATCGAGTTACCACTTTAATGTTGAGTGTAACTTTAGGCTGGTATATTTTTAGTCACCAAATTTTATTAGATGTCTTGTTGGGTACTTTGCTCTTAGCGAGCAATTATTTTTTATGGAAGCTAATTTGTAAACCGCCAGCCCGAGCTTACTTTTGGCTTTACTTTCTAGGTTTGTACTTATCGATCGCCCTATGTCTTTTAACGAAAGGTCTCATCGGTCTTTTTTTTATTTCCTTTAGCTATATCGCGATTACGATATATCACCGCAGTTTTCGAGTTTTCTCTCAAAGTAGATTATTGTTAGGATTTCTGCTGGTTTCAGCAATCATTCTGCCTTGGGGTTTAGCGATCGAGCATTCTAATCCAGGATTTTGGCATTATTTTCTAACTAACGAGCATTTAAATCGTTTAGTTGGACAACGCTTCCCCTCCGACTATGAAGTTTCGAAAACTAGTCTTGGGGGCTATTTAGGAATCACGGCTTTATGGTGTTTTCCTTGGGTTATTTTTGTCCCTGGGGTAATTCTCTTTATTTGGCAAAGGTTGGAGTTAATTAAAACCTTCCAGTTTTTCCGAGCCAAAAAGAGCTTGCCCATTTCCCCAGAGCAGAATGGAATTTTATTGTTAGCGATCGCTTTTATTTTGCCGATTGCCACTTTTTTACCCTTGCCTTCTCGCCTTATTTATTACGGAATTCCCGCCATCCCAGCTTATATCACTTTGAGTGGGGGACTACTTAGCCAACAGTTTCTTCATCACCAACAACAAGCAAGCAGACCTTATCAGTCTCTTAAAAATAAATACAACTCAGAAAAACACAACCCCTTTTTTGATTTTTATGGTTATATTTTTCTGCTATTGGGAGCAGTTTTTGCCATAGCGATCACTATATTTCCTAACTTGGCAACCATTTTTAGTGTCATTGCCGAGTACCAGGTTTTCAGAAGTATCTTCATTACTGTTCTCTTATCTTTGGCAGTTGGATTCTTGTTAGCAGGAATGGGTATTCTCAAACGAGATTATCAAATAGCTTTCAACAGTTTAGTGATTTGTTTTTGTCTTGTTTTTGCCATTTTTAATCTTGGTTTCTCAGTATTTCAAAATGAACGCTCTAGCAAGAAGCTAGTAGAGGTCTTAGACCAACACCTACCAATAAGTACTCTTTGGATCTTTGAAGGTTCACGAGAAATAGGCTCGGCAGGAGGACTAAGCTATTACCTCAATCGAAATAAGCAGTATGCACAAGATCTGAAAATCTCTGCCTCAAGTACGTCTAGTCAACCAGTATCTAATCAAGCAGGATCTGACCAGATGGAAACTAGCCAGACAAAAGCTAGCCGACTATTATTGCCTTTAGGTTTTGTCCAAGAAAATAACCAACAAGTTTATCGCAATGTCTTGGTTCTAGAAGACGGTGGTAAAAATAGAATTCCTCCTCGGTTTCCAGGTTCTAAACCAAGTTATCTGATTAATAAAAGAAATCTACAAACCTACTGGGACAGCCAACGCCCAACTTTATTTATTACCGACCTTCTCCGAAGCGAGCAAGATCCAGAGGATCCTATTCGTCCTAATCTCCCCAACAATGTGGAAGAACCCATCTTCACGATTGGGACTAGACAAGTCTATCTAAATCGGGCAGCAGTGCAATCAATCAAAATAGATCAAGCCAAAATAGATCGAGAAAAGTAGCTTGGTTAAAATAACTGGGCTAAAGCAAAACAAGTCAACAAATTGAAGTTAATTTACTCATCTGTTCCCTGGATAGTAGCAAGCAAGTCATTAAAAGGTTGCCAGTTGTCCGCTTGAGCGATTGGTTGCCAAACTGACTCGATGGTTGGGCGAATTAGGTTGAATTGAGGGTTGTGTTTTAGTAAGCGATCGCCTACCTTTGCCCTTTCTGGCTCAGAAAGTTTTTGCAAGCCCTGAAAATACAATGCTTTCCAATCGTCACTAACCTGATTAGCAAAATCAGCATTCTCTAAAATCAAATTTTGATTTGAATACCAACCATCATTAAAGCCCACCGCTAATTGAGAGAAAAAGTCTTGGTAGGAAATATCCGTATTCCGCAATAATTTAACGGTTGCCATTAACAAGTCTGTGGCGATCGGTGCAAACATACCATCAAAACCAAGTTTTTGCAGCATCAAATGCTCATAATTAGATTGATAGTGATCATCATACTGAGCTAATCCCGACTCTAAATCAGTTGCCGACATCACCATCCCTAAAGGTCGTTGCAATAACTCTAAGTTGTGTTTAGAAATAAAGGGCTGATTCCCGTAGCTATAACGCCCCCCATAGTCAAACATAGCTGCGGTAAATTGCGGATTGAAATTATCCATAAAGGCATAGGGACCATAATCAAAACTTTCGCCTGTAATTGACATATTGTCGGTATTTAAGACCCCATGACAGAAACCAGCCGCCATCCATTGAGCGGTTAGTTTTGCCACTCTTTCTACTAACTCGGCATAAAACAAAGCATATTGTTCGTCGCCTTGAGGCAGATGGGCATAGTAAACAGCAATTACGCGGTCTAATAGCTTGGCAATAAAATCAGCTCGTTTAAAATAATGCAATCTTTCGAAGGTGCCAAAGCGAATATGAGAGCGACTAAGCCGAATCATTACCGAAGAGCGGGCAGGAGAAGGCTCATCACTTCGATATAGAACTTCTCCTGTTTCTATCAGGCTAAGGCTGCGAGAGGTATTAACTCCCAAGCGATGCAAGGCTTCCCCGGCTAAAACTTCTCTCACCCCACCTTTGAGGGTTAATCTACCATCAGCAGTCCGCGAGTGAGGAGTTCTGCCCGAGCCTTTGGTGCCAAAATCATAAAGCTCTCCATCAACTCCTCTAACTTGCCCATACAAAAAACCCCGACCATCACCGAGGGAGGGATTATATGCTCCAAACTGATAGCCATGATAGCGTTGAGCAAGAAAGGGTCTAATGCTCCGAAATTTACCAAAGGCTTCGACAAAATTCTCATTGCTGACTTCTTGTGGAGTTAAGCCCAGGATTGGTAACAGGCGATCGTTGCGAAAGCGCAAAAGATGATGAGGAAATTCCGCAGCAGCAACGATATCGTAATAGTCTTCTCCTAAGTTGTCTTCTACTTCTGGTTCATAGATTAAATGGAGGAAGGGATTCTGGCTGTTTTGGGCTGGATTCATTATTTGAGAAGAAGGATTTTAGGCGAATACGCACTCAAGTATTATTCACCAAAACAACCGCTTAGGCTATATGAAGAAGCATACAAGTATAGTCACAGCTTAATTTCACAAGAAAGCAAACCGACTTAGATGATCCTGCAAGCTATTAAAAGATAAAGCAAAAAAATAAGGCGATCGCGAATCTGCTCAATTCATTTTTCAGTGTTTCCGAAAAATTCTCTAATTTTGGATTGACAAACATTTCAATATCATTCCCTCAAGCATTCAAAAATCAAAATAGGCTTGAAGTCAATGAACTTTTAAGCTTTCCTTTGGTTAAATGGAAAATGCTAAGCAAATACAACTAGATAAACCAATAAATCAACTAAACATATATGGAATGGGCAAAGGTTATTCAATCTAAATTAGCAATATGGATAACGAACTATCGCTTTGTGGCTAATAATTCAAAAGGTTATTACCTAAATGGGAATCCAATAGATGGGTATTTTGGTTTTGGAGAGCAAAATGTTAATCACTACTCAGGAAAAGCAATCTTACTTTCACCAGAAAACAAAGATATTAAAAATATATCTATAAGTAGAATTCATACCACTAGGGACAATTGGAGATGGAAAATTGAAAATCTAGAAGAAATTCCCAAAACGCCCTTTTTAATTTCGTCAGATTTTAACCTTGAAGTTATATTTGATGGTTATATTGAGCTTATTGATAAACAAGATGTTATCGATGTTCTTGAACCTGATGATTACGCTTATGCAGTAGTGTCGCATCATTTTTTCGGAATAATTCAGGTTAAAGAAAAACAAAAAGTTAGTTTGATTGCGTTTTCTTCCAATCCAGAATCTGAGGTATCCTCGAATGATGAAATTTGGACTTTAGAATGGGACTGTTCAATAGGGAGAATTAAAGTTTTATATAACAGCCATAGTGCTGCAAAATAAATTACGTCAAAAGTTATAACAAGGACATAAAGCTAATCAATTAAGACATTAATCATAGTTTTTGACAAGGTTTTAAAGTTTTATCCGCGCATGAATTATCTATTCGATTTGGTATCTTAGGGGCACTTTGTAACTTATAGCGATCTCTTCAAGCTATTAAAAGATAAAGCAAAAAAATAAGGACGATCGCATATATTCGCGATCGCCTTGAATCCATACTTTAAAAATCTATTTTTTAATTATTTCTTTGCCCACAGCCCGATATTGAGACCAACCCGACTTTGCACGGGGGTCAGGATAATCTTTAATCGTTACTCCCAAACTAGGCGCACGCTGAAAAGCTACCAACAAAGGAATATCTGCCTTAAACGCAGGTACTTTATTTTCTTGAATAAAATTTCGGGCATCTCTGCCATTAGTTGTCCGCGAATCCACCTTAGTAAGCAAAACCCGATAGTTCACCTTCAGTGGTTCTAGTAGCTCGATCGCCTTTTTCGTACTATCTAAATCCAACGCATTAGGCGTAGTCGGCAAAATCAAAAGATCGCTACCCTCAGCCAAATCAGTTAACTCTGCTAACTCTGGTCTTGCCTGAGTATCAATGACAATATGGGTGAACTTGCCAATTAGACCAGGCGAACCTGCTTGAGAGGCAACATAGAAGGGTAATTTATCTTCTTTTGCCCAAACAAGAGCAGAACGATTTTTATCAGCATCAATTAGCAACGTAGGGGCTAAAGTCTGTAAATAAGCAGCTAAATGAACTGCTGTAGTGGTTTTCCCCACTCCTCCTTTGAGAGCCGTGATAGCAATTATCATTGGTTAGCGAATCTCTTTAATTTAGGAGTAGTTTACCGATAATTGAGGAACTCCCAACTTAATCGATCGCTTTTCTTAATTTAAGGGCAATCTAGCAAAAACTATTATTACAAAATTGATGTTTCCAAATTAAAATAGACAAAATTAGCCAAATCGTAAGAAACATCATCCTAACTATTTAGGCAGAATCATAAGAACAAAGCTGGGGATAGTTATGGGAAAGATAATCAAACTTGCTAACAATTCTCAACAGAAAGTTCCCCCAGAAAACTTTCTTAGCTTTATCTTGATTCAAGGCTGACCAGTGATCCGCAGTTTAAAAAATCACGACAAAATTATTCTTTTATCCGAAATCAGCCCCGAAAAATTCGAGCTTGGCAAAATTAAACGCTCTCAGTTGATACTGTTTCTGCCTCAACTTCCACTGTGTTGGAGTCTGTGGTTTCTTGAGAACTAGCTACATCTTCTTGACGAGATTTAAACTTCTCCAAAAATAATTGGGATACTTCGGTAACCAGTAAGGTTGCTAACATTACATCATCAATTTGACCCACAATTGGAATGAAGTCTGGAGCGATATCGATAGGACTAATAAGATAAACCAACGTTCCAATAATCATCCACCAGCGATATTTAGGGTGACGAAGAGTATTACGATACCAGTCATAAATTGATTTCATTGAGATAGCCATGTTTCAACATAGGTAAGTAACTGTTCTTATTTTCCCTGATTTTCAATTAATTAGTAGTGGGGATAACCTTATATTAATATTTCGGATAATACGGCAGTAAAAGTATTAGTAAATAACGCAATCCTTAAATAAAAAGATTAAATAGTTATCAATAATCGACTCTTTACCTTCAAAAGAAAAGGATCTATATAGCCATCAATAAGAGTAAAAGCAAGAATTTAGTTTGTTCATATTGAGTTAGAGAAAAGCCAACTTTAAGAATCTAATTACTTAGTTCAACTCCAATATCTATACTACTTAAAACCCAATTAAGGAATTTATCTTTATTGAAAATACCAGCAATAATCCCCAATAAAAATTGATTAAAATCCAAGATTAATTGAGATTTAATTAGTAGAAAAAATTATTTGAGCAGGGATTTCCTCACCTGACGCTAGGAACCAGTGACAACAATGAGAATGCCTTTAGTAAGGCTAGTTGAGTTAATTAAAATCATAAAATAGTTCTCAGCTAGAGAGACAATAGGCAATTAAAATAGAGAAATTACCCTAAAAGATTATTATTCACCAAGAAAAGCGATAAACCTAAAATAGAGAAAAGCTCTTTATCTAAATTAGTCGCAATCGCAAATACGATAAAAATAAGTTTTGATAAATAACTTTTATTTACTAAAATTTTAAGTTTAAAGAGTTTATGCTCAGCAACTTAGTGATTGCAAATTAACAGATAAATAAAGAGCAAAAATTACAATTTAGCTCCTAATTGGTGATTATGAATAAATGTGCGATCGCTCTTGGTAGCAATCTTGGTGATTCTTTAGCCACCCTAGAGAATTCGTTAGCCGTTTTAGGTAACACTCCAGGAATAGATTTACTGGCAACTTCTAGCTGGTACCAAACTAAGCCAGTCAGCGAAGTTCCTCAGCCCGACTATCTCAATGGTTGCGTCACCTTGAATGCGCAACAAACCCCTGAAGAATTATTAGTTTTACTCCAAGCGATCGAGTTACAGTTTGGCAGAGTTAGAAAAGAAAAGTGGGGAGCCAGAACTCTGGATTTAGATATGCTGCTCTATGGAGATCATCAATTGGACACCCCTAACCTGACAATTCCTCATCCTCGCATGAGTGAGAGAGCTTTTGTCTTAGTTCCTCTCGCTGAGATAGCCCCAGATTGGCAAGAACCAACTTCAGGAAAAGCGATCGCTCAGTTGGCAGCGAAGGTGGATCAATCTGGAGTAGAGCTTTATTCCTAAATAGTTAATTGTCCCAAGGGATACCGCTTCGCATATTGATGGTTGATTGTTAATAGCTAATAGCAAGATTACTAATTATCCTGAATTTTGGTTTAGTAACCACTTTCAGGATTTCATCATATTGAGAAGTTTGCGGTATTTTGAATCAAAAAGATGATTAAATCGAGGGTATGATTATTTGAGGCAAGCACTAGTAAATCAACTTCTAAATACTATGTCCGTTGGCAACGAACCCTCAGAAATTCTCGAACAAAAACTTTTTTATAAAGGGCGCAAATTTGACTATGAAGTGATTAAGCTTCGTCTCCCTAATGGGGTAGAAGGAAATTGGGAATGTGTTCGTCACCCTGGGGGAGCGCTAGCTGTTCCTGTGACCAATGATGGCAAGTTTGTTTTGGTTAAACAATATCGTTTTACCGTTAAAGGAAGATTACTAGAGTTTCCTGCGGGCACAGTCGAACCGAATGAAGACCCCAGCGAAACCATCAAACGGGAAATAAAAGAAGAAACTGGTTACAGTGCAAAAAAATGGCGATCGCTAGGAAAGTTCATTTTAGCGCCTGGCTATTCCGATGAATATATCTATGCTTATTTAGCGCAAGATTTAGAAAAACTCGCCAATCCACCTCAGCAAGATGAAGATGAAGACATTGAAGTAGTCTTGATGACTTCCGAGGAGTTAGAAGCAGCTATTTTGCAAGGTGAACCAATTGATGCCAAAACGATCGCCACTTTTTATATGGCAAAAGCTGCTTTGGCAAGCGGAAATTCATAAAACATTCTAGGTTGAAATTACCTTGAGAAAATTCAACCTATCAAAAACTAGTTCAGAGTGAAAACCAACTCAGAAGCTAACTAAACTTCAATACTCTAATCACAGTTCCATCTTTTGGTAAATCAGATGGTTTAATCGCGATGCGATTGACGTTTAGTTTTTTGATTTCCTTGTCTTGATTTAACGCTAAGAATTCATCCACAGCAACCAAATCACAGCTTTCTTTGTCAGAAGCACTAGTCAAATAGTGAGTGGGAATAACTACCTTGGGCTTGATAGTTTTAACTGCCTTGGTCGCCTCAGCAGGATCATAAGCTTTAGCTCCACCACCTACCGGAATAAACAAAACATCAGGGTTACCAATTAAAATCTTGTTCTCTAGACTAATTGGCGCAACCGCCCCACCCAAATGAAGGATCTTTACTCCTCCTTGATTCCAAAGCCAGGCAGTATTTTTACCAAACCTTCTACCACCTTCGCGATCATGAGGGGAGCTAATACCTTGGAACTTAACATCTCTAACTTTATAATCCCCTGGCTCGGTAAAGATTTGCGGATTACCAGCGAGTCCTTCTACCGCACCTTCATCGAGTAAGAAACTACTAACTAAGACTAAATCTGCCTCAACATTGGGAGCTTTATTGTCGGCGGTACAACCAAGAGGATTGAAAGGATTAACTAATACCTTAAAGCCGTTACTAGAAAAAAGAAAACAAGTATGACCTAAATATTCGATGGTTACAGACTTACCGCTTGCTTGGGCGGGGGAACTCTTTGTTGCGATCGCTCCCAACATAGTTAGTAGGCTCATGCCACTGTAGCGGATTAATTGTCGCCGTTTCATAATTTTGTCGCTATTACACTCTGACTTACTTAATTTTGACCTGTTCGATTATTGTTGATTTTTACCTATTTAATCCTTAAGAAAATTCAAGAAATTGGCTAACAACTGTTTTCCTGAATTAGTCAAAATACTCTCTGGGTGAAACTGTACTCCTTGAATATGATTATGCTCTCGGTGTTGTACGCCCATAATAGTACCATCGTCTATCCAAGCCGTAATTTCTAGACAATCGGGGATGGTTTCTTTTTCAATTACCAGGCTATGGTAACGAGTAGCAGTAAAGGGCGACTCAATATCCTTGAATACACCAACGCTTTTGTGGTGCATCTGCGATGTTTTGCCATGCATCAGAGTGGGCGCGGCAATAATCTTGCCACCAAATACATGTCCAATACTCTGATGCCCCAAACAGACTCCCAAAATAGGGATAGAACTTCCTAAACTAGAAATTATTCCTGTAGAAATTCCCGCATCTTCAGGACGCCCAGGGCCAGGCGAAATCAAAATACCATCTGGTTTCAATTGACGAATTGTTTCAATATCAATTTTATCGTTGCGATAGACCTGAATTTCTGAAGCTACTGGGAAATCTTGACCAAGCTCACCAAGATACTGAACGAGATTGTAAGTAAAACTATCGTAGTTATCAATGACAATAATCAAAATTAAGTTCCTAACTTGATTGAGTTATTAGATTTGCATAAGCAATCTAAACAAAGGTGGTAACAAAATCCAAACTGCAACCATTAATGCTGTCATTGCTGCAATCAAAACAGCTCCAGCAGCACAATCTTTAGCAATTTTAGCCAGCTCATGATAGTTCTTATTTACAGTAAGATCAACCACCGCCTCGATCGCAGTATTAAGCAATTCCAAAACCATGACAATGGCACAAGTCAAAGTAATGATTGCCATTTTGACTGCGCTAAGACTTAATACAAGACCCAAACTAACAGCTAAAGTTCCAATAACTGTGTGAATCCGAAAATTTCTTTGGGTTCTAAATGAATAGGCTACTCCAGCCCAAGCATACTTAAAACTCTGCAACAGATTTGGCGCAACTTGCCATGCCAAACTTCGTAGCTCAATACTATTACTTCTCGCTTTAGAGTTAGTAGATTCTGTCATGTTAAAAACTAACTTATAAATTTAAATTTTTTTAGTACTTTAGTCTTGGTCTATCTATAATTGACGCCATCTTAACTCAGAATAAATCAAGATGAGGTCATTCACACTAGGGTAAAGTTTGAATTTAATCCGTAATTTCTACTAATTTCAGTAAAAACGACTGCCTTTTAAGCATTTCTTCCAAGCTATCTTGGTCGGGATGATCCCAACCGAGTAAATGTAAAAAACCATGGCTAGCTAGCCATGCTATTTCAACGGGCAAAGAATGTTGCTGCTCTTCGGCTTGGCGATTAGCGGTACAAAGAGAAATAATTATATCTCCTAAATACAAAAAATCATCAACTTCTGAGGGCAGATCGTTATCATTATCCAGGGTTGCAAAAGCCAAAACGTCGGTTGGCTGATCTTTTTGCCGATATTGCTGATTGAAAGTTTGGATCTCTTGGTCGTCGGTTAACCGCAAACCTAGTTCGTATCCTTGCGCTGAAGGCAGGTAATCTTCAAGAGCAACAAGCCAGGACTCAAACCAGCGCTGCCAAGGAATAGCTGCAACTAGGTTTTGATCGATATCTTGACTATCAACTACTTGGTCATTGACCTCGCGATCGCAATACTTATTTTCAACATGTGCTTCAAAAGATATTTTTGCTGACATGGAAAGATACTTAAATTTTGGATGGTAACTTTGGAGAGTTTAAGAATAGAGACTTTTAAAAGGCTTAAATTTAAAGCGCTTTAATTGTTTAGATGAAAATTAGCAGTTAATTTAATTCAAGAAAATTTTGGCTTTAAAACTTTAGGGTCTAGTTAAATAAGATAATCCGATCAAAATAGAAAATAGACCAATCATGGTTAAAGTAAAGTGCCAAAGCGATTTCCCCCTTTTTCTGACCATATTTCTCATCGCCAACTTGACATAGCTATCGGTTGGCTTCGGCTCAGACGAAGAACCTGCCGCTGAGACATCTTTTTCTGAAGTATCCGTCTCAGGGATAGCAGTAGATGCAGATGCTCCTTCAAATGATTCAGTAGACTCTGACATATAAATGTAGTTTGCGATAAGTATATTTACTGTTTAATTATATTAATTATATATGCAAAGTTTTACATAATCGTATTATAAACGTAACAAAACAAGCTGCTAGCTATAGGAACGGTCAAATTATCTAGTCCAAATTTAGAAAAAGCCTCTAGGGTAGTAGCAACTAAAGCCACGAGAAGCCCGCAGATAAAGGCTTGAGCGTAGCTGCCTATTGTTAAAGCCAAAATACCAAAAGTAACGACAAAAGTAGCGATCGCCATAGCCGCCGATCCTTCCCAACTTTTGTTAATCCCCAAAATACGATAGGGATGCTTACCAAAGCGTTGTCCGATAACCGCTGCCAAGCCATCTCCCCAAGTCATTACCAAAATACCGATCACCGTATACTGGGGGTAGTCTTCCCAGAAAAGCCAAGTTAATACCCCGATGCTAATAGCATAAAAAAGCGTACCCAAGCTTTTGCGACCAACACTATTAATACTCGGCAAAATAGCGGTGAAGTAGGAGACTAGAGCAATAACGGCAGCGATCGCCGCAGCAATAATAATTACTTGGGCTGCAATATCAAGCCACCAAGCAAATAAAATTACATTGCCACTGCCAATATGAACTACCTTCCTGGTTATTTCTGGGTCATCTTGAAAGGAGCGACTCAAAAATTCGGCGATCCCCACTAAGGTTGCTAAGTAGAGAAAAACTAAAACCAGCGGAAAAAATAGTTGAGGAAGAGATTCACCAAAATCAGCCATTATTAATGTTCACCAAATGCTTTCGCTTAAAGGTTTTTCCCAATTTACCAGATGTTGCCACGGTTCTTGATTGCAAAAAAGCCTAATCTAAAGTCTAGTAGTCTAACAATTTTGTATTGATGGATATTGGGAAAGTTAGGAGTTTAGAGTTCAAAGTTCAAAGTTCGAAGTTCGGGATTTGGAGTTAGATAATTTAAACCATTAATTCAGAATATCTGGGGTGTTAGACAATAGAAAGAACTGAGAATAATTTTGATAGATTTCTAAGATTTTGGAATTGCAAGTTAACGTTTATCACTCAGTAAACCCATCATTGGGCCTAAAATAGCCCCGAACACAAACCCCCCAGCATGTGCCCAATAGGCAACTCCAGCTTCGGCAGGCATTCCTAAAGAAGCAACACTACTAATCGCCTCTTTGACAAACCAAAAACCCAAAAAAAAGAAAGCAGGAATTCTAACCGTTGTAAAAATGATCCCCAAAGGTAGCAGGGTGAGAATTTTCGCTTTGGGATACTTCAAAATATAAGCCCCCATTACTCCAGCGATCGCCCCAGAGGCACCAACTGTGGGAATATCAGAACCCATCGCAAAATACCAATGGGTAAGAGCAGCTAAAACTCCTGATAAGAGGTAAAACAACAAAAATTTGACATGACCAAGACTGTCTTCAATATTGTTGCCAAAAATCCACAGAAAAAGCATATTTGAAGCAATATGCATAAAGCCACCATGCAGAAATTGGGAAGTAACTAAAGTAGTAATTTCGGATACTGGTTGATTGGGGGGAGTTCCCGCAAAGCTCGCACTTAATTCTTCAGGAATAACCGCATAAAGCCGAAAAAAACTATCAAGCTGCGATCCTAACGATAGCTCGTGCAGAAAAACAACTACATTAATAGCAATCAGCCCATAAACAATTACTGGTGTAGTGTAGGCTGGATTCTCATCCTTAAGCGGAATCATGATCTTTATTAGTCCTCAGTCTTAGTTGATGCCCAACATGGCTTCTAGGGTGAAATAGAGAAAAGCAAAAGTTCCTACTGCCAAACCAACTAAAGCGATCGCTGTTACTGGATTTTTGAGGAAGGGAGCTAATTTTTCAAAGAATGCCCAAAAAATTCCTAAGCTAAAACTGATTAAATAACGAGGATAGCGACTAACATTTTGAAAAAAGTCTTGCATTATAAACTTTCAAAAAACAACTTATTTTATTGATCTACATTTCATTTAACTATATTCCACAGACTTAATGTGGATTTGAAAATTAAAGCATTATTCAACAAGCTGTTGCTAACAAACCAAAGATATGAAAATTCAAGAGTTGCGAATTCGTAAATTCTCCTAGAAAACTTTGAAATTCTAGTCAAAGTGTTTTTTTATAAAGAGAAGAAGGGTTCTTGCGTGATTGATTTTTAATAATTTTTGAGAACCACAAGTTATGAGCTGCATGCTTTGAAGTTTTTTGATTACTAGTAAAGAGAGGATTTTTCTTGACCTCACCACTCGATTTAAGTGAATACAAAAGTGCAATTGCTAATTTCTACGATCGCAGAAGCTCTAATTACGATGAAGGAGAATGGAGTAAGCAGGTTTGCGATCGCCTTCTAAATTACTCGTTTGTTAATAAAGGGCAATTTGTTCTAGATATCGGCACAGGAACAGGCGATTTAGCTATTTCCGCTGCTGAGATTATCGGATCTCAGGGATTGGCGATCGGAGTTGATATATCTCCCAAGATGCTGGCGATCGCTTCTAATAAGGTTCAGAGGATGAAACTTTCTAATGTTCTATTCCAGCTAGCAGATGCAGAAAAACTCAATTTTTCCAGTAATTACTTCGACTATGTTTTGTGTGCCAACACTTTTCCCTGGCTATCAGATAAGGAAGCAGTCCTAAAATCTTGGCATCACTACCTCAAGCCTGGGGGTCGCGTTGCTATCCACACGCCAGCAGATACGGCATATGTTGGCTCAGTTACTCTACGTAATGTACTCGCAAATCATGGCATTACCTTAGAGCCTAGTAATCGAATTGGTTCGGTTAAGCAATGTAGAGAATTATTTGCCACATCAGGCTTTGAGGAAATAGAAATAAAGCAGGAACGGCATGGTAGCTACCTAAGTTTTGAGAGTGTCTACTCAACTTGGAAAAGCACTATAGAAAACCCGTCTAATCTTTCTCTAAAAGTATCTAGTGACATATTGAAACTCTCATCCAGACAATTAGCAGAGATACGCTCAGAGTTCAAAACAGCATTAGTTGCGCAGCAAACTTCCAACGGAATTTGGAATGATCTAACTACTCTTTATATCTTAGGGCGCAAAACCTCTGTAGGATAAAAGAAATTTAGATGCCGAAATTCTGTGCAAGATTCATGAGACTTTGTCACGAAAAATCGATTTAAGTTTTGCCATCTCCTAAATCGTAAATAGTATAATAGTCAAATGGTTAATCCCCTATAACCATCGCCTGACACTAACTAAATAATCTTGGTACTCTTTGCCAAATTTTTCCGTCAACATCTCTTCCTCGGGCTTAATAAATTGCTCTTGGATAAAAACGACAAAAAAAGGAATAACCACAAGCGGCGTTAAACTGCCCAACCACAACCACCAACCAATCAAAATCAAAACCATACTCAAATAAATTGGATTTCTACTGATCCGAAAGGTTCCTGATTGGATTAAATTACTAGAGTCTTTAAAAGGAAAAATAGTGGTTTGATGACGGCGGAATAAATAAGCACAAAATAAATCGTTGGCAACTGCGATACAAATTAACCCCACGCCTCCATAACCAACAACCTTAGGAAATAACTCTTTGACTGGCAGCCAATGGTCAAAAAC
>CALKUU010000038.1 GCA_937996665.1 uncultured Xenococcaceae cyanobacterium
GTCTGAGAAATGAATGATTCAATAAATTGTCTCTCTTCTTTATGTGTAGAGCCTTGAGGCACTTCATGCCAGTCTGATTTTTGAGCAAATAAATTATAGGCTTTTTGCCACTCAACATGATTGCCTTGGTTGTCTTTCATATACTGACTTAGTTCTTCAATAGTCATATTTTCCAGAGCTTTAGACATATTTAAACCTTCCATACTCGTTAATAATAATTCTAATCTGTTTTTCTCTAAACCCTGCTTCTATACGAATTAACTTATCGGCTTTCAAGTACTTAAAACGTCTAATTGGTAAATTTTTAGTGGTTAAAAATTCTGCTAGAACACAAGCTCTAATAGCTTGTTCTGATGTTGGCATTCTTTTTTACTCTAGATCTAAAGATCCAATATCTAACTGATAATATCGTAGCAAAGTGAGCGATCGCACTATCAAGAAAAAACTCACTATTATGCAATCTTTTTAAAGTTAGGGCGATCGCACTTATCCCTAAAACTCCCCTTTCAACGCAGCATTACACCGATCTCGCAAAGCGAGCCACTTCGTGAACGCAGATCGCCAAATCATCATTAAACGAACCAACAGAAGGAGAATAATTCCAAAGAACGATCACACTTATCTCTAAAACTCCTCTTTCAACGCAGCATTACACCGATCGCAGATTGTCGGGTCATCAGCAAAAGAACCAACAGAAGGAGAATAATTCCAACAGCGATCGCACTTATGACCATCAGCCTTCACAATGCCGATCCCCACTGTCTCGGTTTCACTCTGATACTCAGCAGCTTTAATTGCATCCATGCTATCGACCAACTCCACCTGCGAAGCCAAGAAGAAATAACGTAGCTCGTCGACAGATTTAGGATCAATTGCCTCAGCAGAATTAAGCCCAGCTAACTTCGCTTTAAGCTCGGCATCACTCAAACAGAGTAAAACTTTGGCATCCAAAGAAGAACCGATCGCCTTAGCTGTGCGAGCCTGCTCCATCACCTTGTTAACCTCATCTCGCAAATCCTGAATCTGACTCCAGAAGACATTAAGTTCGGGTTTTTGCCACTGCTCATCAACTGTGACCCAACCAGCTTGGAATACCGAGTTAGCAGCAGTTTCATAAGGGAGAGCTTGCCAGATATCTTCTGCCATGTGAGAAAGCACAGGAGCGATCGCATGAGCAAGATTTTCAATCGCGATCGCCAGGACAGTTTGACAACTTTGACGACGGAAAGAACCCAAAGAACTGATATAGAGCCTATCTTTAGCGATATCTAAATAGAAATTAGATAAGTCCACTACACAGAAATTTTGTACTGCTTGGAAGAAACGATAAAACTGATAGTTCTCGTAAGCATCGGTGATGTCTGCAAACACCTCAGTAATTCGGTGCAGCATATACTTATCGAGTTCGGGTAAGTCTGCATAAGCAACAGCATCGGTTTTCGGGTCGAAATCGTGGAGGTTACCGAGCAAGAAACGAGATGTATTGCGAATTTTGCGATAGATATCCCCAAGCTGCTTAACAATGCTGTTACCGATCCGCACATCAGAAGAATAATCAACCGACGAAACCCAAAGACGCAGCACATCAGCACCATAGGGAGGTTCTTGTTTTTTATTATTTCCCCCTTCGATAATTACTTTGGGATCTACGCCATTCCCCAAAGATTTACTCATTTTGCGACCGTTGGAATCGACCACATAACCGTGAGTCAAGACAGTCTTATAGGGAGCAATATCATTAACTGCAACGGAGGTTAACAAACTAGATTGAAACCAACCCCGATGTTGGTCACTACCTTCTAGATACATATCCACAGGGTATTTTAAACCCCTGGCTTTAGCTACAGAAGCCCAAGAAGAACCCGAATCAAACCAAACATCCATCGTGTCTGTACCTTTGCGGTATTCTCTGCCATTACTGCGATAGGGTTCGGGCAGAAGTTCAGCGATAGGCAATTCCCACCAAGCATCGCTACCTTTTTCGGCAATAATTGCTTGGACATGGTTAATAGTTTCAGCAGTAAGCAGTTCTTCGTTAGTTTCTAAATCATAAAAAACAGGAATCGGTACACCCCAACTTCTTTGCCTGGAGATACACCAATCAGAGCGATCGCTCACCATTGGCGTAATCCGATTTTCACCCGCAGCAGGAATCCAAGTAACATTCTGAATCGCCTTAAGAGCAGCATCACGAAAGCCCTCAACCGAAGCAAACCACTGCTCCGTAGCGCGGAAGATAGTTGGCTTTTTGGTACGCCAGTCATAAGGGTATTTGTGGGCATATTCCTCGTGCTTGAGTAAAGACCCAGCTTCAGCCAAGGCATCAATAACTGCTTGATTACCCACACTTACTTTTTCATTACCTTTGGCAACAACTTGTAAACCTGCAAACTGTCCTGCTTCTTCGGTGAACTTACCACCATCATCTACAGGTGAAAGAATTGGTAACCCATATTTTTGTCCTGTAATGTAATCTTCCTGTCCATGTCCTGGGGCAGTGTGAACCAAACCAGTACCCGACTCGGTAGTAATGTAGTCACCGCCGATAACTACTTTACTTTCGCGATCATACAGAGGATGTTTATAAGTAATCCCTTCGAGAACTGATCCTTTGACTGTGGTTTTAACTGTTAATTCTGTTTCAAGAGTTGCCGCTAAAGATTCAACTAAATCTTTGGCAACGATTAGATACTTTCCTGCTGATTCGGCAACCGTATATTCCAAATCACCATTAACTGCTACTGCCAAGTTACCAGGAATAGTCCAAGGAGTAGTAGTCCAGATTGCGACATGGAGACCATCGGCATAGGGTTCTAACTCCTTCGCTCCATCGCCTAAACTACTTACAGGGAAAGCAACATAGATACTTGGTGAAGTATGACCTTCAGGATATTCTAGTTCCGCTTCAGCCAAGGCAGTACGGGAGCTAGGACTCCAATGCACGGGTTTTAACCCTCGGTAGATATAGCCTTTGAGTGCCATTTCTCCAAATACAGCGATCTGAGCTGCTTCATATTCGGGAGTAAGGGTTAGATATGGGCTATCCCAGTTACCCCAAACACCATAACGCTTGAAGCTTTCGCACTGTTCTTGTTGCGCTTCAATCGCAAATTCTTTGGCTTTCTGACGTAGTTTAATTGGGGTAAGTTCTCGGCGCTCTTTAGATTTGATTTTTTGGAGAACTTTTAGCTCGATCGGCAACCCATGACAATCCCAACCAGGAATATAGTCGGTTTTATGACCCTGGAGTAGTTTGTATTTGTTGATAATATCTTTGAGAATTTTATTCAGCGCATGACCCATGTGTAGAGAGCCATTGGCATAGGGAGGACCATCGTGAAGAATAAATGGTTCTTTGGGGTTGTTCTGTGACAGTTGCTCGTAGATCTGATTTTCTGCCCAAAATTTTTGTAATTCTGGTTCACGCTTGACTGCGTTGGCACGCATATTGAAATCGGTCTGGGGTAGATTTACGGTTTGCTTGTAGCTTTTTGCTTCTGTCACAGTTTCAACGAATCTGGCTAAGTTTTTTCTATCTGTATATTATTACTTGTTGTTGGTGTTGTGTTTAAGATTATATTTTGCAAAGACTCAAAGCGTTGTCTAAAAAAGATTATCTGCCCAATCTAGGATTACCTTAATTGAGAGTTTAAGCCATTTTCTATTTTTGACGGGTTTCTATAATTGCTGCTAGCTACATCATGAATTTACTAAGATGCCTCATACTGAAACTCCTTTCTCTCAAGCTATTTTTCAAATGTTTGAAAATCTCGATGTTTATCTTGGGAAAAATCACGACAATCTTCCTCAAGAAGCAGTTAAAGTTTATCTTTTTGGCGGATGTGCGATCCATTTACATATTGGGAATAGGGCTAGTAATGATATAGATGCTGAACTACAAGTAATTCCAGAGCTAAAGCCTTCAAACAACCTAGAATCTGCTATTAAGGCAGTTAGTTTTGAGGATGAGGAAGGTGATTATTGTATGCTGGATTTTGATGGGAATTTTAACCCAACAATTGCTCCTATTCATCCCGACTATAAAGAAAGAGCATCATGCATACATATAACTCAATCAAAATCAGTCTCCCTCTATTTGGTTTCTGCTGTAGACATCGCAGTTTCCAAACTAGGAAGATTTGAGTCTGTTGATCGAAAAGACATCATCGATTTGTTTCAAAAAAATATGTTTACGATAGAAGAGTTTATAGAAACTGCGGAAGAAGCGGAGAAATATTATGGTATCGCTACGGATAAGTTAAAATTCAACGTAAAGATGTCCATAAATATTTTGAGGGAGGAAGCATTATGAATTTGAACGAACAATTCAAAAAGATTATTAGCTCCTCTTTTTGTCACCTATCCTCAGAAGATTTAAAGCCAATTGCTCTGGCTTTATGGCATGAAAGTTATACTCCCGAAATCAGTTTAGATGAGCTAGGTTCGGAGGAACTCAAAAAAGCTGGTTATCTAGTAGATCGTTTTCGAGGTTATAACTGTATTCCCAAATTACAAAAACTTAAACTGGCAAGATTTGCCAAAAAAGTTGAACTAAGACTATCTTATCTATCAATAATCTCAAATAATATTAGTAGGACAGAAAGTTTAGAGCCTTTAGCCGAAAAATGGAATTTGAATGAAGATATTTCCCATGTGATGTCTTCTCTACTTAAATTTCAAACTCGTCATTATGTTCATCCTTCTTCTTGAGTAGTTAGTTAAGTCTATTAGTTCGGCGATCGCCAAAATTTCTCAGTCAGATTTTCGATATGATCCTTGTACTGACATAAGTAATAGTCTCAATACTTAAATAAGTTGTTAACCGTTAATGTTTTCTAGCCGCGTAGCTACAAAATTAGATCGTGACAATATTCGTCAGGTGCATAGGTTGGCTTTTTCTGAGGTTGAAGCTCAAGCTGTTGCAACGCTTGCTTCCAATCTGCTGGACGAAGAAACTAGTCCTGGCACATTTGCCTTGGTTGCCGAGCTAGATGGCATGGTAGTGGGTCACATCGCATTTAGCCCCGTAACTTTTGATGCCAACCAGAAACTTACAGGCTACATCTTAGCTCCGCTTGGGGTGATGCCAGAATATCAAAAGCGGCGCATTGGTTCGGGATTGATTGAGAGAGGGATAGAGCAACTAGCAAAGCAGGGTGTCAATGTTCTGTTTGTGTATGGCGATCCTAAGTATTACGGTCGATTTGGCTTCAAGGCTGAAACAACTTCTAACTATTTGCCGCCATATGATTTGCAGTATCCTTTTGGCTGGCTAGCGATCGCTCTAAATGATGAAGTTCATGCAGAACAACCCCTCAAGATATCTTGTGTAAAACCCCTACGAGATTCAGCATTATGGTAATTATGCTGATGTTATTCAAAACAATTAGAGGTTAACAAGGAGTCTTGAGGCAACTAGAGGCGCAAAAACATAAAAAAACCTTGTGTCAACATTCAAGGCTATTTAGACGCTTGCGTTAATGAATAGGGCTTAATCAATATTTCTGCTGGAATTCCTAAATTTTGGTTTAAACTGCGAATGATATCCAAATTTAGAGGTTGCTGCCTGTTTAAAATTGCTTGTGTTTGCTCTTCTGTGCCAATAATAGTTTTCAAATCTTGCTCGGATAATCCACGAGTTTCCAAATAATATCTTATTGCAGAGATTGGTTCCGGTGCTTCAATATGGTGATTTTTCTGTTCGTAAACTTCGACCAATGTAGTTAGAATATCGAGATAATCATATTCTGGAGAGTTAGGTTCAGCATCAAAAAGTTTTTCTATCTGTTTAAGGGCGTTTTGATAATCTAATTCAGTTTTAATTGGGCGTAATTTCATAACTATAATTTTTTTAAATAACTTCAAATCAGAAGACGACATTTTAAGCAAACTTTTGGAGCTTAATCTAGAATTGGCAGCTAAAGAAAGCCAAGGAGAAAAGGTTTTAGGAGCAGAAGCCCCGTGCTAAAAAACAATAAAAAAAGGTGAGAAGTCCCCACCTTAAATAATTGTCATCTAATTTAGAACAGATTGTTTAACCTTTTCTGTGTTTTTCTGACCAAACCCTAGTAGGCAGACCCCAAATATAAATAAACCCTTCCGCTGCTTTATGATCAAACTGATCATCCGCACCATAGGTAGCCAAATCAGGCGCATAGATAGAATTCGCTGACTGACGACCAACAATTACCGCACTTCCTTTAAACAGCTTCACCCTTACCGAACCAGAAACAGTTTCTTGGGTTTGTTGAATAAATGCATCCAGCGCTGGTTTAAGAGGACTGTACCAGAGACCTTTGTAAATTAGTTCACCATAAGTTTGCTCAATGCCGCGCTTATAGCCAGTTACATCAGCAGTTAGAGTCAAACTTTCTAGATCGCGATGAGCTTGAATCAAGACAAGCAAGGCTGGAGTTTCGTAGATTTCGCGGGACTTAATACCCACAACTCGATTTTCGATCATATCGATGCGACCGATGCCATGTTTGCCCACAATTTCGTTTAATTGAGAAATTAGGGCAACAGGGGCTAATTTATTGCCATTAACACTGATAGGAATTCCTTTCTCGAAACCAATTTCCACATATTCTGCTTCGTCAGGAGTATCGGCGATCGCCTTGGTCATAGCAAAGACTTCTTCGGGTGGCTCCACCATCGGATCTTCTAGCGGGCCAGCCTCAACACTGCGACCTAAGAGGTTGCGGTCAATACTATAGGGTGATGATTTCTTAACAGGAGATTCAATCCCAAATTTCTCCCCATAAGTAATTGCTTCTTCGCGGCTCATGCCCCACTCTCTAGCTGGAGCCAAAACCTTAAGGTTAGGATTTAAAGCTGTAATACCAACATCAAATCTGACCTGGTCGTTCCCTTTCCCTGTGCAACCATGGGCAACTGCATCCGCACCATACTTTGCTGCTGCTTCTACTAGTAGTTTGGCAATTAAGGGTCGAGCTAGAGCTGTCGAAAGAGGATAGCGATTTTCGTAAAGGGTGTTAGCTTGGATCGCTGGAAAGGCGTAATCAGTAACGAAAACTTCGGTTGCATCTTCCACCAAAGACTCTACCGCACCACATTTCAAAGCCTTTTTCTGAATTGGTCCTAATTCTTCACCTTGCCCTAAATCTGCTGCTAAGGTAATTACCTCTTCGACACCCCATTCATTCATTAGGTAAGGGATACATACAGAAGTATCTACTCCACCTGAATAAGCTAAAACAACTCTTTTTGCTCGTCCCATAATCTAACTAATTCTTTTAAATACCAAGGGTGTATTTTAACGGATAGTTGAGGCAGTTGCCAGATCTAGCTTGGTATTATTTGTCGAAGATCTTTTTTGATTACGCCTAAGGGTATTTAGGGGTTTAGATCTAAACAAGTTTTCGTTCAACAGACCTTAATAGTTACGTTTAATTTCTTCTAGATCGAATTCGGCAGGGGTATATTCTTGATTTTTGGGGTCGGAGATAATTGAGCGCATTCCTTCGATAGTCGAAACCATATTGCTCGGATCCATAAACATCACCTTGCTACTGTCGCTACTTCCAATCTCTTTACCCATTTCCAAATAGTGCTGTGCCATGATAAATTGCATTGCTTCCTTGGCTTTGGGGTCATTTTTGAGTTTTTCGGCGACAATTTCCATCGCTTCTGCGGTGGCTGAAGCTTTGAGAATTTGCTGTTGTTTTTCGGCTTCTGCTTTTAAGAGGATCGCTTGCTGTTCAGCTTCTGCTTTTAAAATCGCAGCTTCTTTCATTGCCTTGGCATCCATTACCCTAGCTTTCGCCTTTCCTTCAGCTGAGTTGATTGCTGAGTCTCTTTCTCCTTCAGAGGTTAGGATATTAGCTCTTTTTTGTCTTTCGGCTGCCATTTGTAATTCCATCGAGTCTTGAACCGCCTTGGATGGCATGAGGTCTCTTAGTTCAACTCTGGTTATTTTTACGCCCCAGGGATCTGTAGCAATATCTAATTCTCTGAGCAAAATTTCATTTATTTCGGTACGGGCAGTAAAGGTTTGGTCTAGTTCAAGTTTTCCCATTTCGGAGCGGATTTGAGTGAGAACCAGATTGACCATGGCATCTCGGAGATTTTCTACTTTGTAGTAAGCCTTATGCATTTCCATAATCCGCCAGTAAACCACTGCATCAACTGTAATAGTGACGTTATCTCTAGTGATACAAGACTGGGCGGGAATATCTAGAACTTTTTCTCTAATTGTTTCTTTGTAGACAATTTTATCGACAACTGGGACTAGAAAGTTTAGCCCTGGTTCAAGTTTCTTCTTATAACTGCCCAGACTTTCAATTAGGTACTCTTCTTGTTCTTTAACGATCTTGACTGAGCTTGCCAAGGTGGTAGTTAGGGCGATCGCAATCATAACTAGAAATCCGTTCATCTTAAATTTATTCCCCAGTGTCTAAAAACAATAGTGTTAAAAATGATTTTTTGGCAGGATCAAGATAGGAGTTTGCTGGGCAAGACTATGAGCGTATTGCCTTTTTTTTCGACAACATAAACTAGCTCATTGGCGGCGATCTCAATTGTCTGATCGACACATTTTGCTTGCCAAGAATTTCCTTCATATAAAACTCTGCCTGTTTTTCCTGGCAAAATCGAGGTGATGGTTTCTCCTTCGCGATCGTCCTCCAAATTACTTGCTTTCCTTTTTGGCGTTAGATAACGCCTTGATAAAAGTATGCCCAAAAAGGAAAAAATAACCCAAAGGGCAATTAAGATGTTCGGCAAATCAAGAATTAAAGAGATTGCTGCCACTGCCAAAGCGGCAAGCCCCATGATGAATAGAAAAAAAGCTGTTGGTAAAATTAACTCTGTCAGACAAAGCCCTATCCCAAGAATGAACCACATTAGGGTGGAGGTCATAATCAAAAGTGTTTTTGCTTAGAAACTATCCTTGATCCAATAATAGTCGTTAAAAAACTTGCTGGATTCAAGAAAGGATTAAGATTTCTGCACATTAACTAAAAGACTAATGATGGAGAAAATAGTTCGGAATTCGTTTATCCTTGTTATCCCTATTCGAGGACGTAGTCCCACTCTGATGGGGCGAATGGGGACTTGCCCTTATTATCCCCATTCGAGGACGTAGTCCCGCTCTGACGAGACGAATGGGGGGAGTTCGAAATTAAGAGTTAGGTTTTAGGAGTTTGCTTGTCCTTACTAACCAGCTCAAAAACGAATAGGATTAATCAGAAACAATAGTATCGCCAAAGAGATAGGAAATAAAAAGTAATTTGTCAAGAGAGTAAACAAGCTGAAATGAGATATTGCGCAAGAATGCAACTCATTTATTCTGCGATTGTTGCAACAGATGCAATTAGTTTTTCCATCCTCTTATCTTCTTGACCCTAAAAACCCCTATTTTAGTCACTTTTATGTCCCTAAAGTTAAAAAATACCTTCCAGAAAATCCAGACCCTATTTTATTACAATCTATTGTTACCCATATCTCTAATTTAGGTGTTGTGAACCTTGTTTTTCGTTTGATTTTGTCTCTAAATTTGGCGAAGGTATTGCAAAAATTAGTCGGAAATTTTTTATCTTAATTAATGCCTAATGTAAAAATATATAAACTAATGTAAAAATATATAAATATTCTTGAGATTTATAGGTAATTAGACAGAGTAGTAAGTGGAAGTTAAATATTTCGAGAAGAAAAATTATGTCAGAATTAAAAGTTATACCTCATTCAAATGCTATCTCACTAGCAGCTGTAAATGGGACAGGGGTTAACACATAACAAGTATCGAAAAAAAGAGAAAATATCGCGGGTATCGGAGCAAGCGTATCTGGTACGGGCGATTGGGTTAAGTTGTCGGGAAGTATGAGTTTCCGCGCTTAGAAACTTGAGAAATGAGATATTAAGCAAGAATGCAACTCGTTTATTCTGCAATTGTTGCAACAGATGCAATTAGTTTTTCTACCTCCTTCCATTCTTGACCCTAAAAACCCCAATTTTAGTCACTTTTATGTCCCTAAAGTTAAACAATACCTTCCAGAAAATTCAGACCCTATTTTATTGCAATCTATTGTTACCCATATCTCAAATTTAGGTGTTATGAACCTTGTTCTTCGTTTGATTTTGTCTCTAAATTTGGCGAAGGTATTGTTAGAAAATTCAAACCTTAATACCGATTTGCTGGAACAATTTACTGCAATTTCGCAAATATGTATAAATTTTTGTGAGAAGATGCAGGGTGAAGTGTAGAAGCTGACAATGATGAAAAAGTTAACTACCAAATTTCAGGTCGTAGTAATCTGTTCTGCCATACTTATTTTTCCTCTTAAACTTGCCCATTCAAATAATTTGCCCGCAAACTCTATGATGCTTTCTGAAACCGAAATTCAAACTAAAGTTGCTGATTTACCTGGCTGGATAGTTGAGGGAGCAGAACTTAAGCGTTCTTTCAAGTTTAAAAATTTTGTTGAGGCTGTAGAGTTTGTGAATCAACTAGTAGAACCAGCAGAATCACTTGCTCATCATCCTGATCTAGAAGTTGTCTACGGTAGGGTTGATGTTAGTCTTACCACCCACGACGCAGGTGGTCTTACTAATCTCGATTTTGCATTGGCAGAGAAAATTTCTCAACTGGTCAAATAATTAACTATTTTTCTAGTACTTGTTTGTTTAATTAAGCTCTTTACCATTTCCTTTTTTGTACTTGTCCTGTCTGGGTACGGGTAAATTTGAGCAGCCAAAAATAGATTCTTGTTAAATATTGATTTTACTTAGGTATTATAAAATACGCTTTAAATAGTCCATAGCTTCTACATTTTTTCTAGATTAAGAAATTGCGCTGAGGAAATCTACACTTGAGTAAGTAGTCAAAAGAATCAAGATTTCTAGCGCAAAAAGGAAATAAGAGAAAGTTTTTCAATTTCTTAGATACCGATATACCGATCTCAATATTTATTGTTCAACTATAGCTACTGCTCTAATCATTAAAATTGACATCTAAATATTTTCTTGAAGGCAATATTTATAGCATTTTTGGATCGATAGAAACCCATTCCTAAATTAATCTTGAAATACCATAGACAGAAAATTTAGGTCATAGCCATATGCTTTTGAAATTTTTATACTTGAGACTAATTTTTCTTATATATCTTAAGTTTTTGTCTTAATCCTCATGATATTAACTGTTAAAAAGTGACTTAAATCTAATTTAGGTAACATTACTTACTGCAAGCCTGGAGGGAATCTGTAATATTGACAGATAAATAACAGCTAATCCACTCAATTTGAGCTTATACTTATCCCAAAAATTAGATGTATTATCCTAATTTCAAAAGGTTTACTTTACCTTGAGAATCATTAAAAAGACCAATTTGTTGATATTTATTAAATCTTTAAAATTTTGCAAATAAAACTTTTTCGTCCTAAGAGATCCGAGAGAAAAAATTCTTTTCGATCCTTGTAGCTCTCTTGTTATATAGGTTGTAGTGATTACATTTATGACACAGAAGACTTTACACTTTCTTCAAAATCTATTTTCTCAATGGCATTAAAATGGGTTTTAAATAGCTTTCTACTATTATTTAAGCTTTTTTTAATATTGTTTTCTTATGTAATCAAAATTACATTAATTACTTCCATAATTAATTAAATAGTAAAAAGTGCTAATTCAATTCAAAAAAAGTATTGCTAAATTGACATAAAAACTGCTAAAATTGCCCTAGCATATTATTAACAAATAAATAAATAACGATAAGAACCCATTATCTTTATTTGCTCTCCTCAAATCAACAAAACTATCCGATTTTCCAATACTGCAACTTTATTTAGATAATAAATTTAGGGAATTAAATGAATACTGCGCCAATAGCTAACGTCTGGGGAGTTTTAGCCCTAGGCAGTTATCTTGCAACAATTGCTCCGAGCATTTTTAGAATTGTTTTTCCTGAGACTAAAAAGAACTCTATTATTAAGTATTTGATGAAAAACCGCCGTCAAATTGGGCTGGTAGCTTTCGCCTTTTCAGTGTTTCATGGTTTTATCTTGGTTGAGAAAAGAAGCTTGGACTTTTTCGATCCCCACACATACTGGATTTATAGCCAAGGGGTGTTTACCTTCCTTATTTTTACGCTTCTGGCAATTACTTCAAACAATTGGAGTATGAAAAAAATGAAGAAAAATTGGAAGAAATTACATTCACTAACTTATGTAGCTTTGTTTCTTTTGATTTGGCATGTCTGGGACAAAATGTCAGGTCAATGGAGCTATTTAACGCCCATTAGTCTAATCGGATTGTTGATCCTTGCTTTTCTATATGTCTACAAAAAAAGAGCAGCTTATCAACATAAGTAATCCATTTTTCAACATTAAAAAATAAGGTCTGACAATGAAATTAATAAGATTTCATTATCATATTGATTAGATTTATTTATTGTCTTATTTCTCGATCAATAAACATCTATTTGATGATCTTTTTTAGTTTCTGGTTTAAAGACTATTAATTCTAAACTTCAGGTTTGTTAATTTTTTTAGAATAGCTATCCTCACATAAACAACTAATGACTAATAGAATACAAACACTAAGCGCAACACCATTAGCTATTTTTGCAGCCATGTCAGTAGTGGCTTTTTATACCTATAAGAATTTTAGTTATAGTAAGCTACCAAATTTGGTTCCAACTTTTGTCGATGCACATTCCCTTACTTCTCAGCCAGAACTAGAACCTGTTCAAACCTTTATTGGGCATAAAGACTGGGTTTATTCTTTAGCGATGAACACTAATTCGAAAACCATAGCCACTGCCGATTACAAAGGGAAAATAAGGCTCTGGAATTCGCTTACTGGCGATCTAACTATGACTATTGCTGCTCATGCAGATGCGATCGCTTCGTTAGATATCAGCCCTGATGCCAAAGTCTTAGCTAGTGGTAGTTGGGATAATCGGGTTAAACTCTGGGATTTAACTACTGGAAAGTTAAAAAGTACTTTTAAAGCTCATTCTAACGATATTAAGTTCGTTGCTTTTAGCCCAGATGAAACCACCTTTGTCATTGGTAGCTACGACAAGACAATTAGTGTTTGGGATCTCAATTCTGGACAAAAAAAGTACGTTCTTAACCAGCAAAGTCCCGTTGTCTCTGGGGCAATTAGTCCAGATGGCAAAATCCTGGCAACAGGAGACAACAACGGCAAGATCAAACTATGGCAACTCTCAACTGGAAAAGAATTGCATACTCTTTCGGGACATCGCAATATTGTTTGGTCACTTGCGTTTAGCCCAAATAGTCAGACCTTAGCAAGTGGAAGTCAAGACGGCAGTATTAGGTTTTGGCAAGCAAGTACAGGTGAAGAATTGCCAGCTTTTAAAGATATCAATCGTAATTCTCGAGCGGTTTATTCTCTTACTTTTAGTTCAGATGGTCGCTTTCTGGCTAGTGGAGACTATGATGGCATGATCGAGTTATGGCAAGTTAGCGATCGCCAATTATTACAAGCATTCAAGGGACATAAAAAGGCTGTGTGGGATTTAGCCTTTGATCACAAGAAAAAGACTCTCATGAGTGCTAGTTCGGACAAACTGATTAAGCAGTGGCCCAAATTACCAATGCAAAATTAATATCC
>CALKUU010000039.1 GCA_937996665.1 uncultured Xenococcaceae cyanobacterium
CCCCTTAGCTAGTATTGCTTTTTCTAGACTAGTCGCAGAAGAACTCAAAAACGAAATCTCTCAAGGCAAATTCACATTGAGTAAGCCAGTCAGCTTGCTACCCAAAACCACTACTTTTCCGCCTCAAAATCCTCAAGGATCCTCAATTTCTTTAGAGTAATCACCAATAAATATAGTTACAATATAATTACTCAATATTATAATTACAGTAGGTTTTTCATCCTGGCAATAGTCTTAACATTATTCCACTTAGCCAGTAAACGTTGTTTGTTGTCTTGGTTAAGACTTAAAGGAATAGACTCTTGAGATCGATCCTCTTGACGCAAGCACTCTAAATAAGCAACTACCTCTCCCAAGGGTTGCGTTCTAAAGCCTAGTTTTTCATACTCAAGTAAATCCTCGATGGAAGAAGTCACATATTTGATCATCCAAACCTCTTAAATATTAAATAGATACGTCAAGTGATCATTGCTGATCCTCAATATTAATAATTCCCATTCTTGGGAAATTTTATATAGCAAATTCATATATAAAGTCAGATTTTAATTTGATGTTACATTTTTAGTTCAAGCTGATTTTATTATCTAATTCTCATAATGCTTAAGTTTTTATCATTGAAATCTCATGATTATTTGCCAGAATTAAGATTAATGACAGGTCGATATATTTGTGGGTTAAACACTATTCAAACGCATGAAAGTTCTTGAGCATAAATGGGATCCTTATTCTCTAAAGTTACGACTCACCATCGGAATTACAGTTTTCTCGACGTTGAGTTTAGCTGGTCTAGCCAGTTGGATCAGCATGAAATTCCAACAAATTCAGATATCTAACCATAAAGAAAATATCGAGTATATCGCTGACAGATTCCCTAATGATGTGGAAATTTATAGCGATATGGTTCCTGTGCATGAGGGTTTAGAAAGGGTTATAAACAATCGCACGGATAAGAATATTTTTATATGGGTTGAAAAAAATCAACAAGTTGCAGTTGCAAGTAGTCAAATTCGCGAAAATCCAAACTTTTTTTCAGATCTACTTGCTGTCAACGAGGTTGCCTCGACTCCACAACTCCGAAATTTAGATGGTCGGTATTGGCTTCTTTGTAAAACGCCTTTGCAAGTGAAATCAGAAAATCTAGGTAATGTATATATTGCTCAAGATATTACTAGTGATCAAACTGTTTTGCTGAGTTTACTTCGTAGTTTAATATTAGCTACAGCGATCGCCTTGGCAATTAAAATTTTGGCAATTACTTTCTATATTAATCACTCCTTAAGACCTCTCAAAAGAATTAGTCAACTCACCGCAAATGTTTCGGTCGAATCCCTTAGTGAAGCACAATTACATTTAAAAAATCCCCCAAGCGAGGTTAAAGAACTAGCAGAAACCTTTAATCAAATGCTAATGCGATTGTCACAATCGTGGGAACATCAGCGCAAGCTATTAAATGACGTCTCTCACGAGCTCAGAACTCCTCTCACTATTATTTGCGGCTATCTCGAAAGTACATTAAGACGTGGCAACAATCTTTCTGAGCTTCAAAAAGAAGCATTAGGAACCGCAGCAGGTGAAGCAAATCGGACAGTTCAGCTACTGACAGACCTCCTCGATCTTGCTAGAGCAGATAATGGATCAATTCATTTTCAGCAAGAGAAGATAGTTGTCAATCATCTCATCGCCGAGATAGTGACGATGGTAGGTCAATATAGTCAACATCATATTGAGTTCCAAGTTGCGCCAGAGGAATTAGAAATTATCGCCGATCATGATCGCTTAAAACAGGTTTTAATCAATTTAATTGATAATGCAATCAAATATTCACCTGCCGATTATCCAATCATCGTTAAAGCTTACCGAAAAGATAAATCAGCAGTAATTGAAGTGTGTGATCATGGGGTCGGAATTCCTTTATCGAAACAAGATCTAATTTTTGAACGTTTTTATCGTCTTGATGAAGCGCGTAATCGTTCGGGAGGAACAGGATTAGGGCTGTCAATTGCTAAAACTTTAGTCTTGGGAATGGGAGCAAAAATCAGTGTCAAATCTCAACCTAAAAAGGGTAGTATCTTTACTTTAGAATTTGCACAATAAGGTAATTGATTAGTTTGTTGCCGATTAATGCTTATTTCAAGGTTGAGTAAAACAACATCTTCATATTCGAAAGGAGATGACAATCATCACTTTATTATTCATAATGTATAAGCTATAATCCTCTCGACACAAAGAATGTCAACATTTTTGCCCTATACTCAAACTTTTTTATTCTATTGACAATCAATAAGTTATAATACTTTACATTAAGATTATTAATCGTTCATCCCGTCTTCAAAAAAATAACAGTCGATAAAAACGATTAGGCTTTTCGCTGAAGACCAAAAAGAACGCAATATAAAACCCTTTATTAGGCATTTTACGATGAGCTTAGCTGTTTCAATTGGATGTATTCTTGCAGCTGCAATTGCGATTTATTTAACAACCAAGATTCAGGATGAAGCATTTAGAGCGGGCATGATTCTCGTTTCTCTAATACCAGCCTTTGTCACTCTGGTCTGTGGACCTTGGGCTATAAAACTGTTAATTGTTCTTGTTCCCCTATTTTTGGGAAACTCCTACGATTTTAAATTATAGTTTAGACCTTCTCTGACAGTATTGTTTGTTCTTAGAAAGATATTGCCCTGAGACAAATTTAGTTAGAAAAAATAGAGTGAGCAGATCTTTTTTCAAACTACGTGGTTGCAAACATCAAAAATCAGTTTTTGCAAAATCGTGGAATGTTATACGTTAGTTATCATTAAGAAAAACTTTTTATAAATGCCGATGCTATTCAACTTGATCGCCGCTACCGGAAATTCTTTTCCAACCTATTTCATTGCAGTTTATGTGGTCGGCTTTATTGCCGCAGTTTCAATCGGCTCTTTTGCTTGGTACAACTCGAAGAGACCCGCAGGTTGGGAAGACGCAGCTAGACCAGATTTTGTACCCGAGATCAAATCAGAAGAAGAGACAGAAAGCACCAGCAAATCCTAACGAACCTAGTTAGGATCTTGGTTCTATTTTTCTACTCGCTAGGTTTCATAACCTTAAGGTTAAACTAATAATTTTTTCAAGAATAAAAAGTAGTTTCTCTGACTATTTTTTATTCTTTGCTTTTTCAGATATCTTTAAAACAACAGCAGTTATTTGGGCTGACATTGAGGGCAAAAATGAGTTGCTCGACCGCCTAACTTAATCTTGACAATAGGAGTTTGGCAAACACGACAAGGTTGGTCTTTCCTGCCGTAAACGAGGGCAGAGTTACCATAGTTGCCATTTACGCCAAGCAGATTAAGAAAATCACTAAATGTAGTTCCGCCCTGATCTATTGCTGTTTGCAGAACAGTGATAATTGCTTGGTGTAACGACTCGATTTGGTCTGGTCTTAATTGATTCGCTAAGGTTTGAGGTTGAATTTTACTTTTGAACAGAGATTCATCGGCATAAATATTACCAATACCAGCGACAACGCCTTGATCTAAAAGAAACGTCTTGATATTACGGCTACTTTTACTTAATCTCTTAGTAAAATAGACAATTGAAAATTCTTTAGCAAAAGGCTCAGGTCCCAGTTTTTTTAAGCCAGTAATGACATTGTGAACTTGTGGCTGATCTGTAACGAGCCAAACTTTCCCAAACGTTCTAGTATCAACGAAACGTAACTCTTGATTATCTTTAAAGAAGAAGCGAACTCTTGTATGCTTTTGTAATTTTTCAGTTTGCTGTGTCCATAGCAACTGTCCAGTCATCCGCAAATGGATTCCTAAATAGCCACATTTTTTTTGTTCTTGATTAGCTAATTGAGCCAGTAAATACTTGCCCCTCCTTTGCCATTCAGCGATCGCTAAACCTTGCAAACAGGGAACAAATTGCTCAGGGGAAAGAGGATAGGCAAGAGTTCTTGGTAGTAAAACTTCCCCACCCTCAAAAGTTTTGTTTAAAGTTAATGTATTTAGTCCTCTTCGAACTGTTTCAACTTCTGGTAATTCTGGCAAAGTTAGAAAGTATCTCCTAGTTATTTAACTATAATTCTGCAAAGACAAAACACCATCTTGAAGAGGGTGGGTTTGTCGAGAACTGTTTATACTAACTAAAACATAATGTCTTAGCCTAACCAAAATTTTCTTGAGAAGTTCTATTTAACTTCTTCCAACTCAACTTCTGCGTAGTTGTTGGTGTTTACACCAGAAGCACTGCCACTAATGCCATTGTAATTAACTCGCTCAAAACGAACGATCACAGGATAACGAATCCCACTTTTGTCGATACTAGCAACAGTACCAATATCACGATGCCAGTAAGATTCTTTACGAAGAATTCTTACTTTAGAACCACGTTGAATTGCCATAATTTTTTAATTAAATAACGGTTTAATCCTAAAATACTATCCGATGGCAACTGTCAGGAGCTATTTTAAGTTTTATTGCGAATTTTGCCATTTTAAACTGATAAAATGAGCAGATCTTCCCTGTTGATCTATCGCTCGACTGATTTCTTGGATTTTCAAGTTAAAAGGAATAGAAGTAGTCAAATATTTCTGGACAGACATGCCAATTTCGGGAGCAAGATGATTACAAGCTAAACCAGTTAAACCAACCCCCAATATTTGACTAACAAAGTCTTTAGGCAAAACCACGTGAGCCGCCATCATAGCGGTTGTCATCATAGCGGCAGTAACGGCAGTATTAGTTCCACAGCGAGGATGCAAAGCTAAGTCCCATTCTCCCTTTTGCAAGCGCTTCAGAGCGATTCTAACCGCCTTATTCAATAACAAAATATTAATCTTGCCATAAAGAAAAAAGCCTTGCTCAGTGGCTAGACCACCAATTGAGGGATTATCCTTATTTTTGTGATTTTCTAGGTTACTGAGCACCCAAACTGTTGCATGTTCTAGAGCGTGAACCTGTCTTAACATCAAAAACTCTTTGAGACCAGGAATAAAACCCCACTGATTTCTCAAGTTACTATCGTGGTCAGTTTTTGTGTGTTGGGATTGAATAAAACCAAATTCTGGAAATAACCACTGGGAATAGCTCTCTAATTTATCCGTAGAGTTAAAGTTGTTCTCAAGAACATTTATACTTTTCGTGATGGTCACTGTTTAGCTCCAGAAGTTGCGAAGGAAAGACAATAACTTATGCATTTAAGATCACAAATTTGCTATCTATTCTAGAAGTAGTTATTTTTTGCGCTTAGTATTCGTTTATACCAATATTGCTGGAGCAGTAATTATCCTTAAAACTATAAAAAACAGTGTCTGCACTCAAGTACAGATATACAAATTAAGTAAGCAAAATTAGGCTATTCACCCTTAGATAAGTTAATAATTTCTATGGAATTTCAGATATAAATCTTATAAAATTTTTTAGTCAAATTTTTTAGTCAGTCCTAACCAAGATCTTATGGCAGCAGATTCGATTGATAGCCTACCCCCAGTCAATATAGAAGCCGAAGAAGCAATCTTAGGTGGTATTTTGCTTGATCCTGAAGCGATGGGGAGAGTAGCGGATAGTTTAGTGGTCAAAGCTTTTTCTTTAGAAGCACATCAAGAGATTTATCATGCTGCACAGGTTTTACAAACCCAGGGACAACCTACTGATTTGATGTCAATCAGTAGCTATCTAGCAGATCATGGTCTACTAGAAAAAATTGGCGGCACTGCTAAACTTGCTCAACTATTGAATCGAACCGTTTCAGCAGTAAATATCGATCGCTATACTGCTCTGGTAATGAGTAAGTATACCCGTCGTCAGCTAATTCATGCTGGTCATGAAATCGTCGATTTAGGTTATGACACTACTAAAGAGCTAGAAGTAGTTCTAGATGAAGCAGAACAAAAAATCTTTCGCCTCAATCAAGACCGACCACAAGATGGGCTAGTGCCAATTTCTGATACTCTAATTAACGCCTTTAATACAATTGAAGATCTCCAACAAGAAACAGCGCTACCAGGTGTTCCTTCTGGCTTTTACGATCTTGATGCAATTACCAGTGGTTTAGGTCGCTCCGATTTGATTATTGTGGCAGGAAGACCCGCTATGGGTAAGACTTCTTTTTGTCTCAATATTGCCGCGAATATTGCTAAGCAGCAAAATCTCCCCGTTGCTGTATTTAGTTTGGAGATGTCGAGAGAGCAGCTTGCTCAAAGGCTTTTGGCAAGTGAAGCAAAAATTCCTAGTAATCGTTTGCGTTCTGGTCGGATTAATCCCCAGGAGTTTGAACCCTTGGTTGAGGCAGTTGGAACCTTGTCGGAACTACCGATTTATATGGATGATACGGCTAATCTTTCGGTGATGCAGATGCGATCGCAGGTAAGACGTTTACAAGGTCAGACCAAACAAGAATTGGGTTTGGTCTTGCTTGATTATCTGCAATTGATGGAGGGGAGTGATAGCGAAAATCGGGTGCAGTCTTTATCGAAAATGACGCGATCGCTCAAAGGTTTAGCCAGAGAATTAAATGTACCAATTATTGCCCTTTCTCAGCTAAGTCGAGGTGTAGAACAAAGAACCAACAAACGCCCCATGCTTTCAGATCTTAGGGAAAGTGGTTGCCTCACTGGCGACACCTTGATAACTTTAGCTGATACAGGAATACAAGTACCCATAGAAGAGTTAATGAACTTATCTAGATTTACGGTATGGTCATTAAATCAGCAAAGCCAAAAAGTTGAAAAAGCCTTAGTAAGCAATGCTTTTTGTACAGGCACAAAACCAGTATTTAAAATTACTACCGCTTTAGGTAAAACAATTGAAGCTACAGCTAATCACAAATTTTTAACCATAGAGGGCTGGAAAAGACTAGATGAGTTGCAAGTAGGAGGTAACATTGCCCAACCTAGATACATCCCTAGTTGTCAGCAACAAACTATGAGCATGACAAAATCAAATATTTCCAGTCGCGAAATGCAAGCTGGTCTGGGAATTAGCTATTGCGGAACTGGATTATATAAACAAAATATTATTCGGAACAGAGCTAATAAATTAGCCACTGTATTTAAATCAGAACAGCTTGAAAAGTTAGCTAATAACGATATTTATTGGGACAAAATAAAATCAATTCACTTTACTGGAGAAAAAAAGGTCTACGATCTGACCGTCCCAGTTCATCATAATTTTATTGCCAACAACATCATAGTCCACAACTCAATTGAGCAAGACGCGGATCTAGTAATCATGCTTTATCGAGATGAATATTACAATCCTGATACTCCAGATCATGGCATTGCCGAAGCAATTATTGTGAAACATCGTAATGGGCCTGTCGGCACAGTAAAACTAGTTTTTCAAGGCGAATTTACGAAATTTGAGAGCTTGGCTCGACCGACTGAGTACTAAAAACTCAGCAAGTAAATTGCAGCGCAACATACCGATATCAAACGTCCAGAGAAATAACACAATCTAGATCGAGCGTAATTAGTAAAAATTTTATGCAAATAGTTAACCACAATTTTGAATTACAAACAGAAGCAGGCATCAACATTTATGACATTACATCGCAAGTAAATGAAATCCTAGCCACTACCAAAATTCAAAATGGGCAAGTAATTGTGTTCGGCAAACATACGACCACAGCCCTGGGAATTAATGAATATGAGGAAAGACTACTAGAAGATCTTAAAACTCACTTCGCTCAGTTTGCGCCCGCAGATCGCCCTTATCTACACAATGATTTGCATCTGCGGAATGTGCCACCTGATGAACCTAAAAACGCTCACTCACATTTAATTGCGCTGTCACTAAACAACAGCGAAACTATTCCTGTGATTGAGGGCAAGCTAGCCTTGGGGAGATATCAATCTATTTTATTTTTTGAGTTGGATGGCGCGAGAAAACGTCGAGTTTTAGTCCAAGTTTCCGGTCAATAGTTTTACTCTATGAGAACAGTCTTCAAAACTGTAATTGAAGCTGAAAACTTAAGCCTTGATAAACAAATCTGAAAAATTAGCAATTAATCATCACTATTAGTTATCACCATTCAAGGCAAGCCGAAGTTATCGTGCAAAATTCCGCTTTTTCTCAATTTCAACCGATCGCTTTTGTGGGAGTAACCAAGCAAGCCATTTCTTTGCTAACACCTCTTCAGCAAGTTAGTAAAGGAACACTCTTTTGTCCTAGTCAGTTGCAATCACAATTACCCGATAATGGGGATCGAGTTGTTACCTATGAGCAATCGCTATCTAAACAAATAGAATCGAGTTGGCAAGAATATCATGCTTTGGTGTTTTGTTTAGCAACTGGTGCAGTGACGAGAATAATTGCGCCATTATTGCAAAATAAAGCCGATGATCCTGCCATTGTGGTGATCGATCCTCAAGGAAAACATGTCATTAGTTTGTGTGGAGGACATCAGCAAGGAGCAGACTTATTAACTAAACTAATTGCCGAGCAGCTTGAGGCAACGCCTGTTGTAACAGGAGCGGCTAGCACTTTAGATCTTCCTGCTATCGATACGATCGGCAAGCCTTTTGGTTGGCGCAAAGGTCTGGGAAACTGGACACAAACTATGAGTGCGATCGCTAATTCTCAAGCAGTAGAAATAGTCCAAGATGCGGGATCTAATTTGTGGTTAGATGGGCTACCAGAAAATCACAACTTGATGATTACCCAACTCAAGCATAATCGGGTCACAGATAATCAAGATCAGCAAAAGAATAGCCAAACAAATCAAGCGGCTAGTCCTCAAGCCAGAATTTGGATTAGTGCCACCAGTCGCAGATTTGCCCCCAATACTTTACCGAAAGTGCAATGGCATCCCCAAGTTTTATGGGTGGGGATTGGTTGTGAGCGAGATACTTCCCCTGAGTTAATCCGCGATTCTTTCCATAAGGTTTTGCAAGCAAATCATTTAGCTCCAGAAGCGATCGCTAGTATTTGCTCAATCGATCTCAAAGCCGATGAAATAGGAATTCTGCAACTTTGCCGAGAGCAAGATTTACCTCTGACTACTTTTTCTGCCAAACAGTTAAAGAAGATCGAAGTCCCCAATCCCTCGGAAATAGTCAAGCAAGAAGTTAAAACACCTAGCGTTGCTGAGGCTTCAGCAATTTTGGGAGCAAGCTCGGTAAAAGATCCACAAGGCAAACCAAACCATCAGCTCTTAGTCACCAAACAAATTTTTAAGCAGGAAAAACAAGGCGCGGTTACAATCGCGATCGCTCAAGCAGAGACGGAATATCTCGGTAAGTCTGGCAAGCTCTATCTAATCGGCACAGGGCCAGGCAGCCTCGAACAAATTACCCCCGCAGCCAAAACAGCTATCACTGAAGCCGACGTTGTGATTGGTTATCGTCTTTATGTTGAGCTGATTAAACCATTGTTACGCTCTGATCAAATTGTTGAAGCTCTGCCCATCACTCAAGAACGCCAAAGGGGAGAAAGAGCGATCGCTCTTGCCAATTGGGGTCTAACTGTAGCGGTCATCTCTTCGGGAGACTGTGGGATTTATGGCATGGCTGGCTTGGTGATGGAACAACTCAAGGTCAATAAATGGGATGGGCAAACACCAAGCGTTCAAGTTTTCCCAGGAATTTCGGCTTTCCAGTCAGCAGCATCCAGGGTTGGTGCCCCTTTAATGCACGATTTTTGTGCTATTAGCTTAAGTGACTTGCTCACACCTTGGGAGGTCATTCGCAAAAGAATTAAGGCTGCTGCTAAAGGGGATTTTGTCACGTCTTTTTATAATCCGAAATCGCTGAAACGAACCGAACAAATCGTTGAGGCGCAAAGAATATTCCTTAAGCATCGTTCTGAAGATACCCCTGTGGCGATCGTGCGATCGGTTTATCGCCAGGATGAGGAAGTTACGATTACAACTTTGGGCAAAATGCTCGAAACCAAGATTGATATGTTAACTACGGTAATTATTGGCAATAGTAATACTTGTGAACACTCTAATTGGATGATTACGCCCAGAGGTTATCTAAAATAACTTTAGATGAACCATTTTTTTAGCATCCTATAATTAGAAAAATATTTAAGCTAATTAAGTAATTCATGAATTCCTTGCAAGAATACACAGTCGTTATTCGTCCTGATGACAATAAAACCTTTGTTGCTTACGTTCCAGCGATTGAAGGCTGTCATGCTTGGGGAGAAACCGCAGAAGCAGCAAAAAATGAATTAGATAATGTTTTTGACATGATTCTAGAAGAATATCAAGAAGCTGGTATTTCTCTTCCCCAAGATGTTGAATTGGTTATTGCTAATGCCAGCTAAAGCGAAAGAGTTAGAGAAAGTTGCAAAAAAACTAGGATTTAAAAAAGCTCGGCAAAAAGGCTCTCATGCAAGGTGGAAACATCCTGACGGAAGGGCAACAACGATTCCTATTCATGGTAAAGCTGAAATTGGTAGTTGGTTATTTCAAGAAATCCTGAAGCAACTAGGAATCACTGAACAAGAATTTAACGAGCTCCAATAAAGTACTCATTAGTAACCACAATTAAATCCTATGCTGGTCAACTTAAAAGCGATCGCTCACCAAGTTACAGAAGAAGAACTTTTACAATTATCAAGCGATAACCCAAATTCTAAGTTTGAAACAACCAAAGAAGGAAAATTAATCGTAATGTCACCAACAGGAGGAACAACATCACAAAAAAATTCAAGTTTGCTAGCCCAAATCTGGTTATGGAATTCCCAAACAAAAAAAGGAGTAGTATTTGATTCTTCAGGAGGATTTAAATTCCCAGATAATGCAGTGCGATCGCCCGATGTTAGTTGGATTAAATTAAATCGCTGGAATCAATTAACTCAAGAACAACAAAATAAATTTCCCCCAATTGCTCCGGACTTTGTAATCGAATTAAGATCTCCTACTGATAAACTTGATGACCTGCAAAAAAAGATGGTGGAATATATGGATTGCGGAGTCGGATTGGGATGGTTGATTAACCCCCAAGATAAAAAAGTTGAAATCTATCGCCACAAACAAAATAAAGAGGTTTTAGCCAATCCTGATAGTTTATCGGGTGAAGATGTTTTACCTGGATTAACTGTAGATTTGGCAAGTATTTTGTAGAAGCCAAGATATAAACTCTAGTTGCAGCCCATCCTTCTGAGTCTAATTCTAAGGCGATCGCTTCAGGTTTATGCCTGAGCAAATAACTCAAATATTTAGAAATTTTGACTAGATTTTGCTGCATTCGCTTGTTACACCCTCAGTAAAACGAGATCGTGAAATTTATAGATTTTCTCGCTTTTGAGAAGATGAGTATGTCAAAATTAAGCCGACATAATCACATTTATTTTAGATCAGTGCTAATTTTACTTTCCCCAGCCAAAACCCTCGACTTTGAAACCCCCGCACCACTCGAAACTCACTCCGATCCAGAATTTCTTGAGGATACCAATACTTTAGTTGAGCAACTGCGTCAGCTATCAGCTAGTGAACTTTCCACTCTGATGAAGATTAGCGATAAGCTCGGTGCGCTAAACGCCTCTCGTTATCAAACTTGGCAACCCAGTAGCGATCGCGATCATGCCAAGCAAGCCATTTTCGCTTTTCAGGGTGATGTTTATCAAGGCTTAGACGTAGCTAGCTTTAGTAAAGAAGATTGTGAATTTGCCCAAGATCATTTACGAATTCTCTCTGGTTTATACGGAATTCTTCGTCCCCTAGATCTTATTCAGCCATATCGATTAGAAATGGGCACAAAAATAGCTAAATCTCAAAAATTGCAAGCTTTATCTGCCAACACACTTTATGACTTTTGGACAGAAAAACCAACAAGAGCAATTAATCAGCAGCTTAACCAAATAAATAATCAAACCATTGTCAATCTTGCTTCAAATGAATACTTTAAAGTAGTGAAATCGGATTTATTGGAGGGTAAGATCATAACCCCCGTTTTTAAGGATTGGAAAAACGACAAATATAAAATCATTAGCTTTTATGCAAAAAAAGCTCGCGGCATGATGGCTGCCTACATAATTAAAAACCGCTTAGAAAAAGTAGAAGATCTCAAAAATTTTAATGAATCTGACTATATTTATAGTGATGAGCAATCAGATCATAATAATTTGGTTTTTATACGCAAATAAGATTAACATTTTTACCCAACTCTTTGAGAGTTAAATATTTTTCGTACTGTGCTTGATCCTGGTTTTCGTTGAGTAAAATAGCTCGGTCAAAACAATCTAAAGCAACTTCGTATTGTCCTAATTGTGCAAGTAGTTTACCGCGTTGAAACCAGTCAATTATTTTTGAAGATTTAGTTTTCATGAATAGATAGGTATTTGTTCTTATCTCAATAATTACAGATAGTTAATACATATGTAATCAGCAATAGGTCTTAAATAACTACGATCATCTTCTTAGAAGACAATATGAAAAACATATATTAGGAGAAAACTATTTATTATTGAATACTAACTACAAAATAATCTCAGGGCTGATAAATAAATTTTCACCATCTGATAGAGATAAGTCACTTACATAAGTAGCAGAAATCAAGAAACTTACAATTATCTGGCTATATTAATAGTGATAAGTACTTAGATGATAACAACCTAGTTTTTATACACAAATAAGATCAACATTTTTCCCCAACTCTTTAAGCGTTAAATATTTCTCATACTGTGCTTTATCTGTATCTTCTTGTAGTAATATTGCTCTATCAAAACAATCTAAAGCAATTTGCAACTGTCCTAACTGTGCAAGCAATTTACCACGTTGAAGCCAATTGATACTATCTGAGGATTTAATTGTCATGGATTTTTTAATGGATATAAACT
>CALKUU010000040.1 GCA_937996665.1 uncultured Xenococcaceae cyanobacterium
ACAAGTACCACACCAATCCGCATAAAACTCGATTAGGGTTGGCTTGCCATTAGCGATCGCTTCTTGATAAGGAGTGGAACTCTTTGCCAAGTTCTTGAGAGTGACCAAACCAGATAGAGGGGAAGTTCCCAAGGCGATCGCTGAAGGCACAATAGCCAAGTTAATCAACAATCCACAAGCAATAACCAAAGCAAGTAATTTTTTTTTGAAATTCATCATCAATATATATACCAAGTTCTGAAGAGGGGAAGACACAAAAGCTCAATGCTGTTTAGAAATTATTATAGAAATATTCTAAGATCGAAACCTGAAATTGCAGATATTAATATAAGCACATCTAAATCATTTTTCAAAAAATTGTCACTATATTATTAGTGATCAAGATTATAAAATGCAATCTCTGCATCAAGCCCAAAGGCTCTGGTAGATTTAATACTAAACTGAAATAAGCTTGCTTATTCGAATGAAATACTCTGAACTCTCAGAATATTTCTTGCAAACTTAAAATTTTAAGTATTTGAGATTTTTAGCTTGTTATCAACCAATTTAAACTTAATTCCTTCTCCAATCCTTCATATTTGACCGTCTTATGCGTTTTTTAGGCTCAATAAAATTAGCAGTACCCCTTTTGAGTACCATCATCGGTATTTTGATTTGGGCAACTTTTTACGAATCTGAAGTGGGAACAGCCACAGTACAGCAAGAGATCTATAAAAGTCCTTGGTTCGGAGCATTAATGTTTATGCTTGCTCTGAACTTAGGAATGTCTGCCCTTTCTCGTTACCCATGGCGTGGAGCCAGAAAAATCGGCTTTGCTCTCACTCATATTGGTTTGATTGTCATTATTGCAGGTTCAGCGGCAGTAATTCATCTAGGTGTAGAAGGAATGCTGTTAGTGAGAACTGATGGCGACACTAATAATCGAGTACGCATTGAAGGAGACACTCTCGATATCATGACCTCGGATGGAGAAACAGACCGAGCTAATATCTTTATTAAAGAAGATGGCACAGTTAACCCCAAATATGTGGGCGGATTGGAGCTAGAGTCCTATAGCGAAAACACCGTTAGAAATATTGATTTTGTCTCTGGTGCTAAGGTTGCTAACCCAGCCGTTCAACTCAGTTTGCAAAGCGATCGCATGGGTCAAACTGTAACTCGTTCTTTGGCGATCGCCCCCAAAGGTTACGATACCCTCAAGATTGGGCCTGCGGAATTGGCAATCATTGAAGCTAGCGACGCAAAAAGTCTCAAGCAACTGTTAGCCAAACCCTCAGAAGAGAAACAACCTCTGTGGGGAGAATTAACTGTTAATTATGGTAACCAGTCCCGAGCGATCGATCTCAAGCAAGAGAGAGAAGCAACAATTAAAGTCAAAGACCTAAAAGTTAAAATAATCGAGTTTTTCCCTGATTTTCGCCTCGATCAAAATAACCGCCCAATTAGTGCCTCAGAAGATTTAAATAACCCTGGTGTCTTGCTAGAGTTGAGCAATCAAGCAGCAGTAGAAAGATGGTTTGTCTTTGGTAACCCCAAAATCGATCCGATCCATGCCACTGTTTCGGGGGCAAGTATCGAAAATCTTCAGCTCGCCTACCAAATAAATCCGCCCCAAGTCACCGACTTTTTTAAAGTAATTGTCGGCGAAAATAATCAGCTCTATTACGCTGCTAAATCTTCTAAAGGCTTTAAGTCAGGCAAGTATTCAGTAGGGGATGCGGTTACCCCAGGTTGGGCTGATTTTAAAATTACCCTTAAGAAGTTTGTTCCTGATGCCAAGGTTAAGCGCGACATTATTATTAGCGAAGATCCTAGCTTAGAAAGTGCGCCAGCTCTGCTAGTTAAAACGCCTTCTGGCAAAGAAACTTGGATACCTTGGGCTGAACCAACCTCAATCACCGATGGTGACCAAGAAATTTATGCAGCTTTTGGGCCTAAGCTATTGCCTATTCCTTTTGGGGTCAAATTAGATGAATTCATTGTTGATCGCAATGAAGGCTCAGAGTCGGTTGCAATGTGGACTAGTAAGATTCGCATTGATGATGCGGTAACCAACCAAAGTCAAAACCGCAAAGTTTGGATGAATCATCCTACTTGGTATAAGGGTTGGAAGATTGCCCAAGCTTCTTGGAATCCTAATGATTTAAAGCAATCTACGCTGCAAGTTAAGCGTGAACCAGTTTGGGTAACAGCAACTACTTGGTTGGGTTCTTTGCTGGTGGTGTTGGGAATTGCGGTGATCTTTTATGCTCCTGCTTTAACTAAGAAATGGCGTAAGTGGCAGAAGAAAAATCAATCTGAAGGAGATTCTTCGGATGATCAAGAGTTGGCTGCGACTTAAATTGCTTATTTTGGGTTTTTTTGTGAAATATATAATTGCTAATTTAAAACCAAATTCAATCGGGGGATGCTTCCCCCGCGCCCCCAGATATTGGGGAGGATTACGACCTCCCCAAACCCCTGCCGTATTGATTAAAAAACTGAGAACTTACTTATCAGGTTGTACTGGCAAGAAGTCTCCTCAAAAATAAACCTTGTTACTACGAAGTCAGATTTTACTCTTAGATTTTGTGGCAACAATTGAGATTTTTTGGATATCCTCTTAATTTAACGTGAGTTCGGGTTAATTAGAAGCGGATAAAAAAAGGTCATCAAGAGCGATAGAAGGCTTCTTAGGGCGATGGCAATATGCGATCAAGCCAGCTAGAAGATTAACGACAAAATTTGTAGGAGAGCGATGACGAGAATGTTCTATCTGGCTAATGTTCTTAAGTTGGTCAATTACAGATTCAACTATTGCTCTTTTTCTCAATAATTGTCGATCCAACATTGTCATTAGTTTGTTCTTCATTCCCTTCTTGAATTTGGTGATAAGAATGACATTAGAATCTCGTAAATCTCTTGCCAAAGCGGCGGAGATATATCCCTTGTCACCAAAAAAATAACCATATTGTTGTTTTAATAGTTCTCGAACTGGTTTGCGGTCATCAACATTGCCTGCGGTCAAAGCCACATTTAATAATTCTCCACGATGATTAATTGCCAGATGCAACTTGAAGCCATAAAACCAGCCCACAGAAGTTTTTCCTCTTTTGGCAATTCCAGCGAACACTTTATGACTTGAAATACGTCGATTATGACAAACTTTCAGACTAGTCGAATCAATAAAACCAATCCCTGTGCTTCTTTTTAGCTGGGAGCGAAGATATGCCATTAAAGGAATCAGCATACTTGGTTTCCACTCGACAAAACGATTGTAGCTGACCAATTTTGGGAAAGCTCTGCGCCAATAACGAGTAACTACTTCTAAGTAGAATGTTTTGAAATTTTTATACGCGGACAAATGAAATGCTATTTCTATTGTCATTATTTCACTTAGACTCAATTGTCTTGCTCGACAACGACTTTTCTTTTGTTTCAACAAATTTTTTTTCCACTCTGCTTTAAAGTCCTGGCAGAAATCATCAACCGAACAGAATAATTCTTCTAAACTATACATAGGGCAGGTTCACTGAATTTTTCGTTATTTTCAGCTTACGACCTTGCCCTTTTTCTTATCCCGAACTCACGTTAATTTAATTTTGGTTTTGCGCAAACAAAGGATATTTTGTTTCTGCAACTTGGTAGAGCTTAGCATCCAGCAATTAACAATCAACAACGAACAGATATATTCTGCACTTCATACTCAAATCAACATCGCCTAAATTTTTAACTCAATTTTAGTTTGGTCAAAAGGCAATTCATTATTAATTGCTTCGATTTCTGCTGAGGACATGGCATTCATCTCACCAATATAGTGATTGAGAATTTTGCTCATGCGCCGATCGCGGTAGCGATGCAAACTGTGGTTAGGTGTAGCAGGAAAACCACGCCGTTTCTTGTGAGAACCACCTGCGCCAGGGTCAAAGGTCTTAATCCCATTAGCGATCGCCCATTCGATTGGTTTGTAATAACAAGCCTCAAAATGAAGCGCATTATATTCTTCTAAACAGCCCCAATAGCGCCCATAGAGTTTATCTTCTTTACGCAGACAAAAAGACATCCCTACAGGGTCGGGGTCGCCTTCTAAGCGATAGGCAACAAATAAAACTACGCGATCGCTAAAATTAGGATCAAGTTGCTCAAAAAACTTGCGGGTCAAATACTTGCTACCCCAATAAAACTTATCGCAGGTACTGCTATAGAACTTATAAATCCAGGGATACAAATGACTGGGAATTTCTGCCCCAGCAAAAACCTTCAGCTCTAAACCAGCTTTAGTAATTGCCTTGCGTTCTCGTTTGATGTTTTTACGTTGATTAGAGGTAAACATCTTGAGATAGTCATCAAAACTGGCAAAATTTTGATTTGACCAAATATAGCTGTAATGTCGCCAACTACGATAACCTTGCTTTTCCATTCTTTTTTGCCAATTGGGTTCGGCAAACAAAAAATTACAACCAGATAAGTGGTTGCGATCGCAAAAATCATCAATTTCAGCCACCATCATTTTGGTAATCAACTTCTCGTCTTCCCCAGGCGCAACCAAAAACTGATAACCAACCACCGGAGTAAAAGGGCTCATCCCCAACAATTTAGGATAATATTCAATCCCCAAACGATAAGCTAAATCTGCCCACTGATTATCAAAAACAAACTCACCATAGCTATGACCCTTTAAATATAAGGGTGCTGCTGCAATTAAACTATTATTTCTCCAGATCGTAAGATGACAAGGTTGCCATCCCTTCTGAGCGATCGCACTGCCAGAAGTTTCACAATTATTCAACCATTCCCATTCTAAAAAAGGTGTTTTGAGTGGCTTTGCTAAAGAATCCCAGCTAGACTGTTCGATCTCGGCAATATTTGCAACCCAAGTCAGGGAGTATTCTCCTTTAACTTGTCTCATCATAAAAAACAACAACTCTGCCTATCAGTTTTCTAAACGATCATCTTAATCATCAGTGTAATAATACTTAATTTTCCTTATCTCATGCTCATAAAATGGGGAAATAACGAATTTCAGAATACAAGAACTTCATAAATCAGTGATCCTAGTTATTGGCATTCTCGAAATATGAGTTAATAATTGTCTTTAAGGCTGAGTGAAAACTCTGTTTATAAATTTGCTATAACCTTATTAAATAATATAGTTTCATCTTTACTTAAAAAATATGCACACGGCCGCTGCAAAAATACTTGTTGTTGACGATGACCCTGCAATCCGTAATTTGATTGTTCGTTTCCTTCGTCAAAAAAAATATGAGGTTGATTCCGCTGAAAACGGACAAACTGCACTTAAAAAGTTCGATCAGTTTAATCCAGACCTAGTCATCCTAGATGTAAATCTACCTGATGCCCTAGGCTACAACCTTTGCGAAGAAATGCAAGGCAGCACTGATGTCTTTATCTTAATGCTCACAAGTCGAGCTGATGCTGCTGATAAAAAAGAAGGCTTTCTTAAAGGAGCAGATGACTACATCACGAAACCTTTTGACCTTCAAGAATTAGAGTTTCGAGTCAAAGCAATTCTTAAGCGTCAGCGAACGGTAACTTCTTCTGAGAAACAGCCTCTCACCTACGAAAACTTGATGATCGATCCAGTGCGCAGAGAAGTAAAAATCAATGACAGCTTCATAATGCTCACTGCCCTAGAATTTGACTTACTTCACTTTTTAGCCAGCCGTCCAGGCAGAGTATGGCGTAGAGATGAGTTGATCCAAAATGTCTGGGATTACGAATATGTAGGCGATCAACGAGTGGTTGATGTTCATATTGGTCAGATTCGTAAAAAAATAGAAATTGATGCTGCTGAACCCTGCTATATCCAAACCGTTAGGGGTGTGGGCTACAAATTCGAAGTGGAAGAACTCAAAGTTTCCTAGTTTCTGTAAACACCAAAAGCAAAATCTTAAAATAAGACAAATATATCTAAATAGAAAATCTAGCCATTTGCTTTACAACATGGTTTTTATATTCAAGTAACTTAAAGCAAAACAGTAAGTACGTTAAGAGGTTTTAGCCTGACTATCAAGCGTTCAGCTTGTTTTCTACGATATATCTCTCCAGTTAAGACCTTTCAGTTATCCGTTATATCCTTGAAGAGGAATCCATTTTACAAAAAAATAGTCTGAGATATTTGAAAATATTCTGGTCTGCTACTCTGTGTGCCAGTATGTTTATCTGGTATTGCTCATTAGTTCAAAACTTTTACTCGCCAGAGAGAAGCGTCGATCTAGATCTCCTCGGAATGACCTTAATTTGCTGCGCCTACGTGTTCCCAGGATTAGGCATTATCCAGTTAATTTTCGGCATTATCCAGTTAAAAAGAAATCGAAATCGCAGTTACTATTTACACATCTATTCATCACTGGCTACATTACTCATATTTGGGTTTTTCATCTTGTCCTTATCCTTAGGAAACTATCCGACTGTATAACCCGCCTTATCGGATGGAGAATAAGAGGGTTACTTTATTTATTTAGACAAGACAAACCAGCTAATCGCAACACCCTTGATTTCTTTTGTTTCTTGCTCAGTACTTTGAGACAAGTAATCGATTTGGCTCCCTCAAAAAACTTGTTTGCAGTTTAGATTATTCACCCCAGAAACTGAGCAATGAAGTCGATAATAAACTAGATTAAATTAGGCTTCTTCGGCTTTTTCTTTTTGTTCACCATTCCCTTCAAGCTGTGCATTCATCTGCACCGAATCCTCAATTTTTTGAGCTTCTTTTTTAAACTCATTTTCAAATTCTTTTGAGGCGTCTTGGAAACTACGCAGAGTTTTGCCCAGGCTTCGTCCAATTTCAGGTAATTTTTTAGGACCAAAAACCAGCAAACCAACCACCATGATAACCGCCATTTCGGGTAAACCGATCCCAAAAATATTCATTACTTACTCCCAAAGTCAGCACTAATTTGATTTAGCTCATTATTACAGAAAAAACATTCCAGAAAAAAACCCCGAACAAACGGGGACATTTAATGGTTAAAGCTTTTTCGAAAAACTTGTCTCAAAATGATTACTTACCAAGACTTGACCAGTCAACACTAATTCCTTCGAGAATCAAAGAAGAATTATAAAGTTGGAGAATAATTAGCAAAAACACTAAGAATAAAGCCATAAATACTCCCATTAATGGAGTGGTACCCCAACCAGGTGAGACTTTACCATACTCTGAGTTAAGAGGTTTTAAAAGATTACCTAAACCAGTACGCTGTGACATAATTTACGAGAATTTATCTAAGATATTTTTTGTAATGTTCTGTAATATTATAGAGGAATAATCATCATTAATTAATTTACCTTATGGAACCTGCAACAGTTCTTAGTATCAGCATTGGTGCCGTCCTGATTTCAATCACAGGATTTGCAATTTACACAGCCTTCGGTCCCCCTTCTGTGGAGTTAAACGATCCTTTCGAAGATCATGAAGACTAACTGAAAGGTTTGTGGGTATTTAACACTGGCCACATGACAACTATCAGTTACAAACTAGTCGAACAATGACCCTGTTGGCAAAAATAGGGCTTTTGTTACCGACTTAGAGATTGAAAATCAAGGATGTATTCGAGTTCTAGTTTAAACAGAATAGCTATTGGTACAGCGCCCAAGGCAACAAAAATTTAGAATTTTTTTAAAATTATTTTGCTATCTTTTGCTAAGATATCGTGGTTCAACCATCTCTACTATAAAGCTAAAAACTTTTGAATCAATCTCTTGATATTCCTAATCTCGATACACTAACCCAGGAATTAGCAGCAATTCAACAAACCGGTTCTCGGCGAATTGCTTTGTTGGGTTCTCGGCATGTTCCGATCATGCATCAGCAGTTGATAGAAATGATGAGTTACGCGCTGGTTTTGGGAGGCAACCACATTGTCACCTCTGGGGCAACTGGGACAAACTCAGCAGTTATAAAAGGGGCAATGCGTGCCGATCCTAATTTGCTGACTGTAATTTTGCCTCAAAGCTTACAACAGCAGCCAGACGAATCAAAAGAACAACTTCAACAAGTAATGCATTTAGTTGAGAACTCAGCTAATGATGAGCTTCCTTTAGGCGAAGCTAGTGCTATTTGTAACCGAGAAATCATTGCTCGTTGCCAACAGCTAATTTGTTTTGCTTTTCACCATAGTGCGACTCTGTTGAAAACTAGCAAAGAAGCAGAAGACCAAAGAAAAATTGTGACCTTGTTTTATTTTGACTGATATTTTGAGTGACTTAACTTTGATAAATTTGCCTGTAGCCAATTTTCTACTCTATGGAATTGTCGGCGCTGTATTTCTGACTTACTTTCCCTATTTGTTTGTGGCAACTGCCCGCTTTCAAAAGGGATACGACATGTCTGCGCCTAGAGCAATGCTTGAGCAACTACCATCCTATGGGCAAAGAGCCACCTGGGCGCACAAAAATTGCTTCGAGGCTCTAATTATTTTTACAGCCGCTGCGCTGATGGCTTATGTGACTGGAGTTGATTCTGATTGGGCAAAATATTCAGCGATCGCTTTTCTGGTATCCAGGTTGTTCTACTCTTTGTTTTATATCTTTAATATTCCCCCTTTGCGTTCTTTAATGTTTGGGGTGGGTAGTGCTGCTAGCTTCACGCTGTTTGCACTGAGCCTCAAGACTTTGAGCTAATAACTAAATTCTCGGATTACGAGTGGAATATTTTCAAGAGATTATGATAAGCTAACTACTGTTAGGGCGATTGGCGGAATTGGTAGACGCACCACACTCAAAATGTGGCGAGAAATCGTGAGAGTTCGAGTCTCTCATCGCCCATATGTTTATGGGTATTAGGAATTTCGGAATTCTTCAATAGATTGATTGAATTTAACTTGGTTGGACAAGATTGAATTTTACCCAATCATTACCCAAAAGTAAGGCTCAACGTTGGTATTTGTTTACGCAATGCGATTAGCTAACAATGGGAGAGAACAAATTTGATGGCGTCAGCAAAAAGTAATCGTTTCAAATACTAGTGCCTTGGTCTTGTAATTCATGTTCGGCATCCTCCAAAATGAGCAGAATCACCTACTCAAAACAAGCATAAATCTGACAATCACTAGCATTACCGAGGCAACTTAAATACGGATGTTGCATTATAATTTGGCGCCTTAAATTTTTTAGTAATCACTATTTGACCGACGATACAAGTCACACGCTTCAGCCAAAAATTAGGATTTACTAAAGAGAATTAATATTTTTCTTCTATATAAATGTCAAAGGATTCTAAACCCAATTCAGCATTTAATGCTGCTGCTAATTCTAAAGTCCATCACGCTAGATTAGAGGATATTACTCAGTTCACTCCTGAAAAAATCAATCATTTGCGTAGAGGTGGAATACGTAACGGTGCAGGACGTACCAACGCAGAAATGCAGCAAATGTTAAATAAAGTTCCATCATCACAAAGCGCAGGTGTTGACGGTCAATCTGCTGCGAAGAGCGTCAAACAATACTTGTCTGAGAAAGATGCCAGTCACATAAAATCTCACAATCGTGGGGGTTCTGGTCATTCAGATAATATCAAATTGGAAAATAAATCGATTAACCGCGCTCGTGGAGATCGCAATATGACCCGTCAAGAGCAAAGAAATCTAAATTTTACAGCGCAATTTGAAAACTTGACTGGTGCAATTAAAGCTGGTTTTCTTGCAGCACCAAAAGGCGCGGTGATAGGTGCTGTTACGACCGCTCCTTTTTCGATGCTCAGAAATGGGCTTCGCGTAGCACGGGGAGAAATCTCAGCGCAAGAGGCTGCAAAGGAAACGGCGAAGGAAACAGGTATCGGTGCGGGTGTCGGTGCTGCAACAGCGTTTACCGTTACTACTGTAGCAACTGCTTGTCCTCCAATTGCCATAGCTCTTGCTGCAATCTCTCCTGCGTTATGGATTGCTGGAGGTGCTGGATTAACTTATGAATTTTTCAAAATACTCGGCGACCAGAGAAAAGAGGTTAAAGCCTACTATGAATCCATGACTGAGCAAGAATTGGAGTATCTCAGTCAAGTGGAAGCGGAGTTAATCTACGAACACGAAAAAACCATGTCGGTTTTAGATGAACAGCAGCAAGTGACAGATGTCATTGTTAATCGACCTCGCGAATCTGGTGTACAAGGTGCTTTGCAGCGATATATGGAATCTCGACAGATTTATCATTCGCTTCAGAACACATCAGATCAATCAAAATCGTTGAAATATTCTCGACAAAATCTTTTATCACCAATGACTGAATAAAATTTTATAGGAGTTATTTATGTTACCTCTAATCATAATGGCAACGTGCGGTGCTGCGGGTGCAGTGGCAGGTGTAGTTTCAACTTGTGCAGCTAAAGAACAGGATAAACAGGCAGTAAAACGATACGAGAAAGTTAATACTGAATTAATTAACAGTCGAGATAAACTACAACAGCGTTATTATGAACTCGCCGATAGAAGCAAACAGCAAATTAATGAACTCAATCTCAAGCTCGTTGAGTCGGAAATGGAGAAAGACGTCGTTTATTTGGCGCTTGAACTATATCAAGAACTGATGGGTTTGAGAGAAGATATTGATATTCATCCTTCTTTTGATGTTTTAGTTGAATTTCACAAGGCGATTGTTCTCACTAACTATGTTTTAAAACAGCTTGATAGACGTTTAGTGCCAGTTAATCAAGATTATTTCAGTCGAACTTTAACTCGTATTGATGATAGAGATAATCTCAGCAAGGAGCAATTGTTCAATTTTATAGCTGTATTGATGAATCCCAAACAGGATACTGTAATTTCTCTTCTGGGTGAGGCTCAGAATCAAATATTTGCTCAACCAGCTATACAAGTTGAAGAAAGTCAGACCAATTCTCTAATTGAGGAAAAAGAAATATTTTCTCAGCCAACTTTACAAATTAAAGAAAGTAGCAAAAGTCAAGTCCAATATTTCATCGAAAACCTTTGCAATGATGGCAATGATGGCAATGATACTATTTTGTACATGAATTATATTCCTGGAGGGTCGTTTATGATGGGTACTTCAATAGAAGAATTATTGATTTATACTAAAGACAGGTCAATACCCCAACATATGGTAGAAATTAAACCTTTCTTTATGGGTAAGTTTCAAGTGACTCAGGCACAATGGACAGCAGTTGCATCTCTACCCAAAGTCAATCTTGACCTTGACCTCTTTCCATCTATGCGAAAAGGGAAGGGTCTTCCTGTGGAATATGTTTCTTGGTACGATGCAGTTGAATTTTGTGCCAGATTGTCACAATATACTGAACGAGAATACCGATTACCTAGCGAAGCAGAATGGGAATACGCTTGTCGTGCTGGCACTACTTCTCTTTTTAATTTTGGCGAAAATATTGACGATGAGCTAGTAAATTATTCCTACAAGGAGGGAAAAACTACTAGGGTGGGAATATTTCCTCCCAATGCTTTTGGTTTATATGATATGCACGGCAATGTCTGGGAGTGGTGCGCCGATACTTGGCATGATAATTATAAAGACGCACCTACTGATGGTAGTGCTTGGTGCAGTGGTGGCGATGATGATTTTTCTCCTCTGCGCGGGGGTTCTTACAGCAACAATCTTGGTGAGTGCCGTTCGACCTCCCGCCTCAAACCTTTCTGGGGGCGTGGTCTCCACACTAATGATGTTGGCTTTCGGGTGGTGTGTGACGTTAGTGGAATTTAGCGAATGTACCAAATCTTACTGCTACACAAGCACCAGCATCCATATATACGTTTGAGAGAAAAACATCCTTCCAAACTGCAAAAAAGGTGTAACACAAAATTCAAACTTTTCCATAAGTATTAAAGGTCTTAAGGGTGATCCTCATTGCCGAGGTTGAATGTCTGGGATTAATCCAAATCAAGACTATGATGATTTTTGCTCAAGTCCATTAAAGTCTGATGAGTACCTTTTGATTCATTTTTTTGATCGGTTTTTCTTTGCACGTATATTCCGTCAGAATTCAAATCCCAGGCTTGCCGATTGTCTGCCAACATTATGCCTAAAACCTCTTGGAGGTCTTTAACTAAATTCTCGTCCCGAATAGGAGTAACAGCTTCCACACGACGGCTGAGATTTCGGGTCATCCAATCAGCACTTCCCAAATAAAGTTCTTCTGAATTATCGTTCTGAAAATAGAAAATTCGGGAATGTTCTAAGAATCTTCCAATTACACTAATCACCTTAATATTGTCACTAACCCCTGGAATACCTGGGCGTAGACAGCAAGTACCACGGATAATTAGATCGATAGAAACCCCAGCCGCAGAAGCTTTATAAAGAGCCTCAATCATTTTGCCATCAACCAAAGAATTCATTTTGGCAACAATTCTCCCCTGCTTGCCATTTTGGACATGATCGATTTCTCTTTGAATCATCTCCAAAAGGCGATCGCGCAAATTAACAGGAGCAACCAATAGTTGGCGATAAGATTTTTGCCGAGAATAACCGGTCAAGAAGTTAAATAAATCAGTCAGATCGGCACCCAAATCATCTTTACAGCTCAATAGACCTAGATCCGTATAGAAGTTGGCAGTTTTAGGATTATAGTTACCTGTGCCGATATGGACATAACGACGAATCCTCTCTTTTTCTTGCCTCACGACTAAAGTTACCTTGGTATGAGTTTTTAGCCCAAACAGGCCATAAACGACATGAACTCCAGATTTTTCCAGTTTTTTCGCCCAGTTAATATTGTTTTCTTCATCAAAACGAGCTTTAAGTTCAACCAATACCACTACCTGAATATCATTTTGGGCTGCGGCAATCAGCGCTTTGATAATTGGGGAATCTCCAGAGGTACGATAGAGGGTCATTTTGATTGCCAAGACGCTCGGATCACTCGCGGCTTCAGTAATAAATCGTAAAACCGTGCCACTAAAAGAATGATAGGGGTGATGAACTAACAAGTCACCATGGCGAATTATCCGAAAAAAATCGTCCCCATCTTCAGCTAAACGCTGGAGCCGAGGGGGAATAGTTGGCACCCAGGGTTTATCTTTAAGCTCAGGCAAGGGTAAAGAGAGAAAAGAAATTAAATCTCTTAAGCCCAATAGATGTTCTGAATCATAAACGTCATTTTCTTCTAAGCCCAATTCCCCCATAATGGTGGCACGAATATTAGGAGGGACATCCGCTTGAATTTCTAAACGGACTGCCGAACCACCCATCCGCCTTTTATGAAGCTCCTTTTCGATCGCCAAAAGTAAATCATCTGCCTCATCTTCTTCTAGGGTTAAATCAGCATTGCGAGTAACCCGAAAGATATAACATTCTTGGGTATTCATCCCAGGAAAGAGATAATCCAAATTGTGGGTTATCACCTGCTCAATGGGGACTCCTGTCCAAACCGAAGTTTTTCCCTTATGCCGTTGAGATAGTTCGCTAGGAAAAGGAATAAAGCGGGGTAATAATTTAGGAATTTTGATTCTGGCAAATAGCTCTTCGTTGGTTTTTGGCTCTTTGACAACTACAGCCAGGTTCAGACTCAAATTAGAGATATAGGGAAAAGGATGGGAAGGATCGACTGCCAGAGGAGTTAGAACAGGAAAAATATGTTCTTCAAAAAAATTGTTGAGAAAGTTACGCTGCTCTTGATTCAACTCAACATAGTTAAGCAGGTGAATCCCGTTTTTAATTAGTTCTTTGTTGATGACCTTAGCAAAGTGCTGATGTTGCTCGCTCACCATCGGATGTAGGCGATCGCTAATTGCCTGTAACTGCTCTGCTGGAGTGCTGCCATCTAAGCTTAGTTTACTAACTCCTGCGTCAACCTGCTGCTTAAGACCAGCCACCCTAACCATAAAAAACTCATCCAGATTAGAGTCAAAAATACTGAGAAACTTTAATCTTTCGAGCAAAGGAGTCCGCCCATCGATCGCTTCTTGTAAAACCCGACGATTAAATTCGAGCCAGCTTAGTTCTCGATTAAAATAATTTTGAGAATCGCTTAAGTTTACCTGTTTATTTTTTTTGGTAGTAGTCATTACAAAAGAGCTAAAGAATAAGCGGATACAGAGCAAAATCAATCTTCATTATATAAAAGCTATTTTGCCAAAAAGGGTTCTTATCTAACTTAATCAGAATTATGACATTGAAAAGATAGTATTGCTGATTTAAGACATTAAACACACAATTTAACTATTCATTTTCAAGGTTTATTCAAAGTAGGAAATCTAAAAAGTCATACTTTATCAGCAGCGCCTCAAAATACTTGTAGCGATCAAAAAAAATTAGGACACACCAATCAACAGAAAGTGTATCCTAAAAAATTTTTAAATTACCAACTAGGTAACATCAAAAATTGGGACTTAGCCCCTTGATTTAAGCTGCTATTTAACCAGCTAATGAAACTAGCTTTAGATCTAACTAGCTTTATACCAAGTAACATCTTTGTCCTTAGAACCCCAGAACATCTGGTGAATTTTTTGGACAGCATCCATTAATTCATTGGCATGGTCTAGACTAACTTCCACCTTACAAGCAGAACATAATTTAGCAGCCTTCCAAAAAGTATCGTGAAGGTCAGGATATTTCTCTAAATGCACTGGTTTAAAATAGTCGGTCCAAAGAATTAAGAGATCTTCCTTAGTTTTTTGAGCTTGCTCCTCTTTAATCGCAATAAAGCGAGAAAGAGTATTTTGATAAGCAACCGTAGCTGCTGCATCACCAGGGCTAGGTGCTTCTAGCGCGATGATTTTTTTAGTCATAGAAACTACTGCTTCAGCCGTAATGCGAGCAGAAGCTGGATCATAAACCCCACAAGGACCATCGCAGTGAGCGCTTACTTCTGTTGCAGGAAACCAATTTTGAATCTTGGTAATAACTTGTCTCAACATAGTTTTAATGATTTTGAACTGATTAACTTTGAACGAATTAACAATGACTGTAATTGACATACTCCCCATGTCTGAAGCCAGGGGATTCTAAATTCACGACTCGCGTGTTCCCTTGCGCCTTTCGTCGGCGCGGGGTCGCTCGTCAAACAACACTAGCCACCAAAGATGGTCTTACTGTGTCTAGCTTAAGGGTTGATGCCCCAACCCTACATACATTAAGTAATTTACCGCATCTTGGCAGTAAATCATCTAGATATAATGCAATCGATACGATAACGACAATAGCAATATATCAATACCACCTCATAAGCACATCAATATAGCTTAGTTCTATTGAGGGGTAACGTTGTCAATTATCTCTAAAGTTCCATCAGGATTTACTTGCCAAACGTCGTAGCCACCAATCACATCACCATTGGCATCAATATCAACATTACCGCTTGCGCCTTGATAATTAATATCTTCTCCCTGACGAATTAATTCCAGTGCTTGGCAAGGTTCGCTCACTTCTGTACCAGGGGCATTAGCAACTTCTGAGATCTTACTTTTAATTGCTTCTCCTGTATTCGCATCAGCAGACTCAGCAGCTAACATCATCAGGACAGCAGCATCCCAACTATGAGGGACAAAGGCAGTTACTTCTTTTCTGGTTTTTTCTTGCCACAAAGCAGTAAATTTCTTGAGAGCATCTCCATTAGCACCAGGAACTGTGCCTAAAGCGCCACCGATAATTGATTTCCCGTCACTGGTCTTACCGACCTGACGAATAAAATCTTCAGAATAAACCCCATCTGTGAGCAAAACAGTCACCCCTTCACTCAAACCTTGCTCAAATGCCGACTTCAACAAAAGACTTCCTGTCTCTGCATAGAGTACAGCTGCCACAGCATCAGGTTTTTTACCAAAAGCATTTTTGGCTTCACTGTCTAAGGTAGGCGCTTTGGGGTCATAGCGAACAGGGCTATTTTTGGTAACAATTTTTCCTCCTGCTTGCTCGAAGGCTTGGACAAATTCTTTTTCAAAGCCAATCCCATAGTCATTGTTAATGACAACTGTGGATACATTTTTAAATCCTTGCTTTTTAGCCAAAGCAGCTAAAGCTTGTGCTTGATAGGTATCTGGGGGAGCAGTACGCGCCCAAAAGCCATTAAAGTCACCATTCTTAGCTTTATCGGTAAAAACAGGACTAGTGCTACCAGGGGAAACCAACATAACTTTATTTCTGACAGCAACATCTAGAGCTGCGCTCGAAACACTACTGGCAAATGCGCCAACAACACCCGCTACCTGATCGATTTCTGTAAGCTTGTTCATAGCAGCGACCCCGGCACCAGGATCTGTTTGGCTATCTTCGGTAATTAGCCTGACAGGACTGTCGTTTACGCCATTGCAAGCATTAATGGTATCTACTGCTAGTTTGACGGCGATCGGCATGTTTTGACCGATTGAGGAGAGGTCTCCTGTGGTGGGAACAAGAGCGCCCAATTTAAGTTGCCCAGCTTTATTTCCAGAATTACCTGTTCCTGTGTTGCTCGTCTGGCAAGCTACTAATGAAAATAAAGTAAGAGTTAGTGTTAGTCCCTGAAAAATTTTTGAATATTTCTTGCTAATTTTTCGACTCATAATGCTGCGTTATTCCTCATCCAACTAGATGAAGAAAATTCTAGCTGTATTTGATCATAATCGTTATATATTTGCTTGATTCGTTAACAAGTTTGATGTTTTAGCTCGATTTAGACTCCAATATTCAAATTAATTCGGATCGCCAAGATGAGGTTGTCAGCCAGAATTTCTAAAGTTAAATCGGATCTGCAATTATGATGTTCTATTTCCTAGCAACAATTTGCCTTAGTAGTTGTTGAGATGAGTGCATTATTTCGAAAGATAAAAAATGCTTTTAACTTTGCTCTAGTAAAAACGGGATAAAAAAGCTTATTTAAATCAGAACTAATTCATATTATTAATGTCGTCTAAACTGCTTACTCTCACTTTGTGAGTAGTGATGGCATATACATAGAGAATATTATCGAATAGCTTCCCATCTTAATTAAGCAACGCCAATTCTTATTATCAATGCGTTCTTTCTTGTGTCAAAATTTATCCAAGAAAATCGACTCTCAATAAGAGTTGTGTCTCAATCTTTTTTATATAGAGTTCTGCGCTAGGATCGAATTGTTAATAGAATATTTCTAGATACCTTGGCTAACATCTGACGAAATTAAATATCCCTAATTTAAATTCTCTTCACTGCTTTTAATTCAGAAAAAGTTTTTATGTCAATGTATCTTATAAAGCTCTACCCATTGTTTCAACTAACATAGCTAGTTTTGCAGCTTTGGAATTGCCGCTACCATTGCTGACTAAAAATTGGTTAGCGATCGCCATAGCCCTTATTCACTAAAAACTTGCAGCGATCTAAAAACCTGATTCTTTGATTGGGCTGTTTTGACTCTTGATTTTCAACAACTGTATTATCCAGATCAAAAGCTTATTCTGTAAGCCTTTTGTCATCGACCAAAAAACTTATCAAAGCCCGATTAGACAAGCATTTCAAAAAGTCTTGTCTAATCGGGCGTTAGGAGTGAAAAATTCAGAAATTTTGAGACTTAAAGAACAATAAGGATTTTGGAATCAACTACAATTTTCCTCTACCTCCAAAATCCGAGTCGAATATTAACAAACTTCAGGTTTAAAATGCAGGTTTTATTGAATAGCTTTTCGCTACGGTTGTCTCACCCCAAGACAGACAATAGTTACAGATAAGTTATCCATGATCATTAGGCATACTTGTCCTTGCTGCTCATACATCTTACTTCGTCATATATATAGCAGTCGCATTTACTGGCGTTGTAGTCACTGTTATCAAGAAATGCCAGCTTTCTAAGCAAAATTATTCAGCTTACTTTTCAAATATATATTCAGGAGACAAAAGATATGGATGCTCAAGAAATGTTAAAACGATACGCAGCAGGACAACGAGATTTTAGTCGGGTGAGTCTAATTCAAGTATGTTTGACCAATGCCAATCTAATTGGAGCGCACTTAACTGGAGCGCACTTGATTGGCTCAAATCTACGAGGAGCAAAATTAACTGAAGCACACCTGAGTCAAGCGATCTTAAATGAATCAAATCTGGCAGATACAGAAATGGTTCAAGCCTGTCTAGTTGATGCAGAAATGATTGACTCTGACCTAAGTGGAGCAGATTTGAGAGAAGCAAATTTGCAAGGAGCCGATTTACGAGGGGCTAATTTAGGTGGAGCAGACTTACGAGGGGCAAACTTGAGGAATACTAATTTGCGGGGAGCTGACCTACGAGGAGCAGATTTAACAGGGGTAAGCTTGAAAATGACCAAGTTAGATGGGGCTAACTTAAAGGGAGCTTATTTTAATGAGTTAGAACTTCAAACAGGAGAACTCAATAAATCTCTCTGACTCACTAATGAGAGGCGATTTTGCTTCTCAAAATTTTAAAATCAACCAGGAAAAATAATCTTAATGTCGATCGCTAAAAAAACAGCTTTGGTCTATTGTGAAAATCAATTTGGTCTAATGGATGGCAAAACCGCAGCAGGGTTAGTTAGACACTCCGAAACTTATAAGATTGTGGGGGTAATCGATAGTTCCTTAGCAGGCAAAGATACAGGAGAAGAATTAGATAATCAGAAAAACAATATTCCTATCTTTGCTAACTTGCAATCAGCATTAGCTAATTTACCAGACATTCCTCATTGCTACATCTATGGCAAAGCACCCTTAGACGCGACCTTATCCATTGCGGAAAGATCCTTAATCTTGGAAGCTATGAGCAAAGGCATGGATATTATTAATGGTCTGCATCAGTTCTTGTCTGAAGATCCTGAATTTATGGAGGTAGCTAATCAATGGAAAGTCGAAATTCAAGATATTAGAAAACCTCCCCAATTAAAAGACCTCCATGTTTTTACTGGTCAAATTACGAAAGTAAATGTTCCTGTAATTGCCATTCTAGGTACGGATTGCGCTTGTGGAAAAATGACTACCGCAGTGGAATTAAACCAAGCCTTAAATAACCTAGGGATTAAATCGGTGCTGGTGGCAACAGGTCAAACAGCAATTATACAAGGATCGAAGTATGGTGTAGCGATCGACGCGCTGGTGTCTCAATTCGTAATTGGGGAAATAGAACACGCTGTTGTCCAAGCTTTTGAAGAAGAGAGTCCTGATATTATTTTAGTCGAAGGGCAAAGTTCGGTCTCCCATCCAGCTTTTATGAGTTCTGT
>CALKUU010000041.1 GCA_937996665.1 uncultured Xenococcaceae cyanobacterium
ATCAGATTTTTTCTGAGTAAAGTTTTGTTGAAAAGTATCATTTTAAATTAAAAAGTAACATTAACTACCTTTTTTTTTGGGAGAATTCTAAGAGTAATTTAAAAAACGGTGTTTTACCATGCATCTTAATAACTCCGACCAATCTTCTTCTGTAAACAGTGCTCTTGGGATTGTTTTTGCGGCATTTTTTACTTTTGTTATTGGTTACTCAGCTTCCCGTGTATTTCTTGGCAACAAAGTGAATACTAGTACAACTAACGAAAATCTTAATGTTGTACCTCATCAATCTACTCTTTGGGATCCTTGGTCGTTAGTTGACTAAATCTAGAATTACTGTCGGAGTTATCAAAGAAATTATTACTCTCCAAACGAAATCGTTACTCATTTTGGCAGTTGAAAATAGATAAATGCAGAAAGGGGCATCTGATTAGATGCCCCTTTTTTTATTTTTTAGCGAGCTTAATCTCAATCTTAGTCTCGGGAAACTAAATGTAATAAGCAGTAAAGCGGTCGTAGTAAACTTAGGTAATAACAGTAGGTTCTTTTCTTTGGGTATATTGATAGATTTTGGCGATCTCTTCAGCCATTTCAATCAAAGGCTTTAAAGCTGTTTGTGTTTCAACTTTGTGCTTACTAACGTCTGATTCATAGCTTTCTAGGTAAACTCTGAGGGTTGCACCTTTAGTTCCTGTTCCTGAGAGACGGAAAACAATCCGAGAACCATCTGTAAACCCAATCCGAATTCCTTGCTTGTTGCTGACGCTGCCATCTATAGGGTCGGTGTAGCTAAAATCATCTGCATAATCAACGGTGTAGCTACCAAATTTCTGACCAGGAAGCTCTTTCGAAATTCCTCTTAAGCGATCCATAAGTTCCATTGCTGGTTCTTTGGCTACTTCCTCATAGTCATGACGAGAATAGAAGTTACGACCATAAGTTTGCCAGTGGTCAGTCAGAATTTCTTCTACTGATTTGCCTGTGACAGCTAAAATATTTAACCAAAATAGAACTGCCCAAAGACCGTCTTTTTCGCGAATGTGGTTCGAGCCAGTGCCAAAGCTTTCTTCGCCGCAAAGAGTTGCTTTGTCAGCATCTAGTAAGTTACCAAAAAACTTCCAGCCAGTGGGGGTTTCATAGCAGTTAATCCCTAGCTTGGCAGCTACTCTGTCGGCTGCGGCACTAGTTGGCATCGATCTCGCAACTCCAGTTAGACCACTTTTGTAGCCAGGTACTAAGGTTGCATTAGCTGTCAATACAGCTAGACTATCGCTAGGAGTAACAAAGAAGTTATTCCCTAAAATCATATTGCGATCGCCGTCTCCATCTGAAGCAGCGCCAAAATCGGGAGCATTATCGCCAAACAAAATATCAACTAAATCATGAGCATAAACTAAATTTGGGTCGGGGTGTCCACCCCCAAAATCTTCGAGAGGCACTCCGTTCATAACTGTTCCAGGTTGAGCACCTAAACGATTTTCAAAAATTTCTTTGGCATAAGTTCCTGTTACTGCGTGCATAGAATCGACGCACATTTTAAAATTGCCTTGCAAAAGCTGACGAATTTTAGCAAAGTCGAACAAGGTTTCCATCAACTTGGCATAAGGTTCAACAGGGTCAATTACTTCTACTGCCATCTCGCCAATTCTAAGTATAGAAAGCTTATCTAGGTCAATGTCATTAGTTTCGAAAATTTTGTAGTTGGTAATTGTTTTCGAGCAGCTAAAAATAGCTTCGGTGATTTTTTCGGGAGCGGGTCCACCATTGGTGATGTTGTATTTAATCCCAAAATCGCCGTCTTTTCCCCCTGGGTTATGACTTGCAGAGAGGACGATCCCGCCAAAGGCTTGGTACTGACGAATAACTGCTGAAGCAGCAGGCGTGGAGAGAATACCGCCTTTGCCAACTAATACTTTACCAATGCCATTGGCAGCAGCCATTTTAAGAATAATTTGGATTGCTTGACGGTTATAATAGCGACCGTCCCCACCTAAAACAATAGTTTTCCCTTGGCAATCTTCCAAACTATTAAAAATAGATTGCACAAAGTTTTCTAAGTAGTTTGGTTGCTGAAAAACCGTTACTGCTTTACGCAACCCTGATGTACCAGGCTTTTGATCTGAAAATGGAGTTGTGGAAACAGTATTTATGCTCATAAAATCAGTTTGAAAGTGGATGGGTTATGGGAGTTTTTTATGCAAATTAATAAAAGTGTTTGGTCGCTCAAAAATTGTTTTGAACTACTAAACCTAATTTTCTAGGTAAGGTTTTCTAGAAACAGTTCTATTCAAACTTGCTAATTATTTGGCGATCGCAAATTTTCACTAGCAAGTAAAAATAATAAAACTTTAAAATAATTTTACATTCGCTTGTAACCAGTATTTCAAAATTTCGTTTGCTATTAGCGAAATTTGCTTAACCCAAATTGATTTTGGTGACATAACCCGATCCAAAAATACTGACCCCTAAATACTGGGATGGCTATCTTAGCTCAGGACAAAGATAATTTTTAGCTGTTCTAATCGATGTCGCTATTTGATCTTGAGAAAATGACAAATTCTGTTCTGCCAAAAGATTATTGGTGACTCTAGAGATATTATCGATTTCTCGTTTAATTAAGGTTTTTGTATCTAGACCTTGAGCATTTGCCATTTTAATCCCATCACAAACTTGATACCCGCCACTAAGCATCATTTCTGTGCTTGGATCATTTCTCTTGTACATTTGCACCAACAAATTAGTTGATTCTTGACTGATGTTTCCATACAGATTTTGCATTGATGTTTTTAAATAATTAATTTCTATCTCTTGAGATGCTTTGGGATAGGCGATCGCTGCTTGCTGAGTTAGAGTGCCGCCAAGAATAATAGTTGCAGTTGCTAAAAATTTTAAGTTAAACATACTTCTATCTAAATGTGTAGTTTTGTCTAGCCTAAAGGGAAATCTTGCGATTCTTGGTGACGAAGATCATTGCCATGGCAGGGGGCTGAGAAATTAAACGCGAACATTGAGGCTATTTTTGGATCAAAGACTGCACAAAGAATAGTTAAGAGCAACTAAGGCAATCTAATCGTTTCTGAGTTTCAGAAGATTGTAAGATTACTTTTATAATTGCAATTTTCTTCTAGAGGCATCTACATCTATGACTGTAAGCACTAACGTTCCTGAGTTTTGTCAGGGTATCGATCATTTTGCGGATAATCTTCCTGGGTTTGCCGATTATGGTCAAACTCCAGCGATCGCATCAGGGGCAAAAGCGATCGCCAACACTCAAGATCAAAATGCAGTTTATCAAACGATCTTAGCTGCGGATGCTTTGCGCTATCTTACTCTGCAAGTTACTGCCAGTAAGCAATCGGGTCACCCTGGTGGCTTTGCCAGTATTGCCGATGGGATTGCTGCTTTGGTAATGCTTGGTTACAAAAATATCATTACCGAAGTAGGACACCATGCCCCTGGGTTTTATAGCAATGTTTTTCTTGATGGTTCCCTCGAAGCGATGGGAATAAAAACTGTGCAGAACATGCGCGATCGCTTTCGGGAAATGCATGGTTTGCTCGGTCACCTTTCAGGACAAATTCCTGGCTTGCTCAATCCTGCCGGGCCTTTGGGTCAGGGTCAACATTTTGCCATGGCAGGGGCAAAGCTCAATCCTGGGGAGTTATTCCCCGTCACTATTGGGGATGGTGGCTTGGGTGAACCTTACATCATGAGTAGTTTTGGTCACTTCAATACTGCTTACCCAGGGGTAACTAACTTTCTGCCAATTTTGGTTTGGAATGGCTATTCTCAAGAGCATCACAGCATGGTTTCTACTAAAACTAATGCCGAGATGATTGCCTACTGGCAAGGTAATGGTTTTGCTGAGGTTATTCTGGTTAATGCCAAAGATTATGATGATGCCAATCAGTCAGGGGAATATGTAGATAGCACCAAGTTTTCCCTTGCCGGTCGGCTCAAATTTACCCAAGCACTTTTGGAGGCAACCGAGCGAGCCGCGACATCTGCCTTGGGTGGCAAGCTAACAGTCCTAATCGTTAAACAGCTCAAAGGTGCTGGGGTTCATAAACGTGGTTCCCAATCTCATAATCTTTATCCAGGGGATACTGTCGAGAAAGATTATATTGTTGCAGCCCTCAAGGAAAGATCTTTAACTCCAGAAGCTTGGAATTTGGTACGGACTAATTACTCTCGTGCCAATGGTGGGGCGGCAGTGAAAACTGTTGCTACGGAAAAGGTTTTAGCAATTGCTGATTTAGGAACAATCCCGACTAAAGAATTTGCGATCGGCGAGAAGAAAGTGGCTACTACTGCGATGGGTGAAATCGTAGCCTATGTGGGCAAGCAAGATCCTAATTTTATCATTGCGAATGCTGATGGTAATGCCGCTTCAGGAATTAATAATATCAACATTGCTCTAAAGATTCTCCACCCGACAACCGACGAGACTTATTACCAACAACCCCAAGGACAAGTATACGAACCACTCAGCGAAGATGCTTGTGCTGGTTTAGCTGCTGCTCAGGCTTTATTTGGGGCGCGGAGTCTCTGGTGTTCCTATGAATCTTTTGCGATTAACGGGTTACCAATTTGGCAGACTGTAACGCAAGCAATGTCTGAGTTACGCCGTCTTACCCCTTCGACGATTACGCTCTTTACCGCAGGGGCGTTAGAGCAGGGTCGTAATGGCTGGACGCACCAACGCCCAGAGGTGGAGAACTACTTTGCTGGAATGATGCGGAATGGGAATGTGTTTCCTTTGTTTCCCTGTGATGCTAATAGTATCCAGGCTTGTTATGAATGGGCTTTGGGCACTAGCAATAAAGGAATTACGATTACAGCTAGTAAGTCGCCCTTGCCAATCCGTACTACTCTGGCTCAGACTCGTGAGGGCTTGGAGAAAGGCGCGATCGTTTTACAAGAAACCCCTGGAGATAAGCAGGTTGTCTTTGCGGTAATCGGTGATATGACTTTGTTACCAACCCTAGAGGCTGCGGCAACTTTAAAAGCGCAGGGTATTGGCTCGAAGGTGGTTTCGGTTATTAATCCTCGTCGTCTCTACCGCCCAACTGATGTGGCTTGGGACACAATCACCCAAGAAAAAGATGGTAATTTCTTAAGCGATGCTGATTTTGCCGCGATGTTTGATGGTGATGCTTTACTAGGCGTGACTGGTGGTTCTAGTGCGATGCTGGAGCCTGTAATGTTGCGGAGTAATAGTAAGCGAGATATGTTTGCCTGGAAGCGGGGTGAGACTACTTCTAGTGCTGGGCAAATTATGGAGTTTAACGGGATTACTGCTGAGGCGTTTGTAAAACGGGCGATGGAATTGATGAGTTAGTATCTTATTTTGTATGGGGTGATTAAAGAGAATCACCCTAAAAGTGTCCTTACGTTGTAAATACATGGAAAATCAATATCTAAAGCCAGTTACCGGTTGTCTTCTCGGAACGGCAGTTGGTGATGCTTTAGGTCTCCCGTATGAGAGATTATCAAGAAAGAAAATTCATAAATCCCACTCACCCATAACAGGTCACTCCCTAGTTTTTAATAAGGGTATGTTTTCCGATGATACGGAACATATTTGCATGACTGCGCAATCTTTGATTGTTTCTGGTGGAGATCCATCTAAGTTTTCTCGTGATTTTGCTTGGCGTTTTCGATTTTGGTTACTAGGGCTTCCTGCTGGTATTGGTTTGGCTACTCTAAAATCTGCCTTTAGACTCTGGATTGGTTATCCTCCTCAAAAAAGTGGAGTTAATTCGGCAGGAAATGGGCCGGCCATGCGAAGCGCCATTATTGGTGTTTGCTACGGAAAAGATCCTGCTAAGTTAATTCCTTTAGTTCGAGCTTCGACAATAATTTCCCATAATAGTGAGCAAGCACAATTAGGAGCGATCGCCGTAGCGGTGGCTGCTTATCTAGCCTCCATTAAAACTTCGATTACCTCACAAGAATATTATCAAACCCTTCAAGAATATCTGTTTCATCCCCTAGCTAATCTATCAAAAACGGAGATAAACATATTTTTTGATTTAATTAAGCAAGCTTGCACCAGCGCCGAACAAAAAGAGACAGGTGCCACTTTTGCCGACCAACTATCTAACCATAATGGAGTTAGTGGTTATATCTACCATACTGCCCCAATTGTTATTCAAGTGTGGTTAAGAAATCAACGTGAATACTCACAAGGCATCAGAGAAATAATTTATTTAGGCGGGGATACTGATACAACGGCAGCCATCCTCGGCGGAATTATCGGCGCATCGGTAGGAATTTCAGGTATTCCACAAAAATGGCTGGATGATATTGTGGATTTTCCTCGAAGTATAAAGTGGATTAGATTATTGGGGCAACGACTAGCTAATTCTTGCGAAACGAATACTTCTAATTCCGCTCTACCTCTAGCGTTCTTTTTGATTCCTCTGCGGAATCTGGTGTTTTTGATAATTATTTTATTTCATGTCTTTTATCGGTTGTTACCAATTTAATTAGATCAGAAAATATTTTAA
>CALKUU010000042.1 GCA_937996665.1 uncultured Xenococcaceae cyanobacterium
AGGCTAGTCTGCTATCCCGACTGAAACATAATAGCCAAGACAATTCCTTCCTGACAAATGTCAGGTGGTTAATCGGTTAATGAGTTTGTTTACTTGTCATATGTTGTTTGCTCAACATGGAAAACTACAGCGCATAGTTGAATTGCTTAGTTGAATGATTGCTAATGTAGTCTTGGCAACTTTCCTAAATGCTTAAATGCTTTTCAACTCTTGACAACTATATATTCTGAGAATGATTTCTCCTGAAGGTTAAAGCTTGATATCATCAAAGTGATACCTGTGTGGTAAAGTTTACGAAAATTTATAAATTATCTTTTTATGTTTAACTGGTTTCGTCGCAACAGTAAGGAAGATCAGAAAAAGGAAGATCAAAAAGATTCTCCCAAAGATGTTTCTAGTCCAGAAGTGGAGTCTTCCGCTGAGCCAGAATTACAAACAAAAGAAGATTATTTGGCTTGGGCAAAAGCTGCCTATGAAAATATTCAGGTTGAAAAAGAAGCAGATAGTGTTGCTGAGCAAGAGGTTGAAAGTAATTCGGCAGAAGAACCTACTCAGTCTTTGACTGAATCTTCAAAAGATATTGCAACCGATGGTATTGAAACTGATCCTAATTCCTCTAATGACATCGCGACAGAGGATTTGTCTTCAGATAATTTGGTAAGTAAGTCTGATTCTGAGTCTGCAACATTTGAGCCAATTGATCAGGTAGCTGGTTCGACTCAGCCTCAAACAGATACTGCTACTAGCTCTGCTCCGCAAGAACAAGAGGCTTCTGTTTCCGCTGGTAATTCTCCTGCATGGGCGCAAAAGTCTCAAGGTTTGGAGAAATTGAAAGAAAGCGCGATCGCTGATACCGAACCTGAATCCGAAACCAAAGCGCCTGAGTTAGACGAAAACTTTATTCGCTCAGCACAAATTTTAGCTAAGCAGGGTAGATCGCCCGAAGATGTCTCGGTAGAGGAAATTAATTGGTTAACTAAACTGCGAAAGGGCTTAGGTAAGACCCGTCGTGGCATGATTGGTCAGTTGAAGGCGATCGTTGGTCAAGGACCTTTGAACAAAAAGGCAGTTGAAGAGATTGAGGATTTATTGCTGCAAGCGGATATTGGGATTGATGCTACTGATTATATTGTTGAAACTCTCCAAGCTAAGTTAAAAGAAGAGGCTTTGCCTCCTGACGCGGCGATATCTTATCTCAAATCAATTTTGCAAGATATTTTGGATAAGCCTTTAGCAGGTCAGAATAATCAAGATTTTTTCCCTGAACCAGGAATTTTGAATATTTGGTTATTAACTGGGGTTAATGGAGCCGGTAAAACTACTACCATTGGCAAGTTAACAAATCTAGCCAAAAGTTCTGGTTATGATTGCCTCATCGCAGCCGCAGATACTTTCCGAGCAGCAGCAGTCGAACAAGTAAAGGTTTGGGGAACAAGAACTAATACAGAAGTAATTGCTAACCCTGGTCAAAATACGGATCCAGCAGCAGTTGTCTATGATGCAATTTCCGCTGCTAAATCGAGAAATACTAATCTACTCTTGGTTGATACGGCTGGTAGATTACAGAATAAGAAAAACTTGATGGATGAGTTGGCAAAAATTCGTCGAGTAGTGAGCAAAAATGCTCCTGATGCCAAAATTGAGTCCTTGCTAGTTATTGATAGTACTCTCGGTCAAAATAGTTTGTTTCAAGCTAAAGTTTTTAGTGAAGCTGCCCAACTGAGCGGCGTAGTTTTGACCAAGTTAGATGGTACAGCTAAGGGGGGCGTTGCTCTCGCTATTGCTCAACAGCTTAATTTGCCGATTCGTTTTATTGGTGTGGGTGAAGGAATTGAGGATTTACGTCCCTTTTCTAGCTATGAGTTTGTTGAAGCATTACTAGATGAATGATATTGGATTACGCTGCCAATTTGATTGGAATTAAGTACATTGGGACAGACAATTTGACATCCTGCAACAAAATCTTGGCAGTCTTGGCAATTAGGGTTATGATTAATCAACTCCTGGGAACTTTTGCGTGACTTTTTCTGCTATCAAGGTATTTTCAATAGTAGCTTTAGACGTTTTTTGAATGATCTTCATTGTTTGGAGCTAGATTATAAATCCGTTAGTTTTTGGTTACCTGAAGTTGTAGGTTCCTAACTTTTAAGAAAATAGTTTAAAACTCTAGAGGCAATGACCGTTATACCATTCCCTCAGCCATTTTCAGATAATACTGACCAAGCTACAGATGCCGATAATGATTCTGTACTGGTTCTCAAAGAACTTATCTATAATTTGCAGCGTGAACAAACGAAAATCCAAGATTTGCTTAGTTCTCTTGGGTTTGCTTTACGTAGCTTTAGCAATCTGAATCAGTTTTTAGAATTAACTCCGTTGATGGCTACCAGGGTCACTGATGCTTTGGGTGGAGCGCTAATTTTATATGAAGATGGTATGCGACTAAATCTGGAGCAGTTTCATTGTCAGGATTCTGATCAAGCCAGGCAGTTGGGTCGCTCTTTAGAAAAGGTTTTGAATAACATTAATTCTAAAAATGTTGTTAGTTCTAAATCACCATCTCTAATTTCTTCTTTATTGGATGAGAGAGTTAGCAAGGAGTTTAATAATCAGCTTAAGGTTTACGGAACACCTGTAATTGTTAGAAATATTGAACAGGGTCGTCTTTTTGTTTTCAGTGAGAAGGATAACTATAATTGGACTCCGACTAGACGTAAGTTGGTTCAGTTGGTTGCCGATCAAACGGCAGTTGCGATCGCTAATCATGATTTAACAGTCGAAGTTCGCTCTAAAGAAAGACAAGATCGTGAATTAGAGATTGCTTCAGAAATTCAACTGAGATTATTGCCAACTAAATGTCCTCAAATTGATGGACTAGAAATTGCAGCTAAGTGTCAGACTGCTAATCGGGTTGGTGGTGACTATTACGACTTTATTCCTACTAACTATGATCAAATCTGCTATCAAAATGAACAAGTAGAAGCTTCCGACGTGCCTTGGAGTATTGTGATTGGCGATGTCATGGGTAAGGGTGTTCCTGCGGGTCTGATTATGACCATGACCAGGGGTATGTTAAGAGCCGAAGTTCTCAACCGTCACAGCCCTGCTCAAATTATGCAGCATCTTAATCGCGTGATGTATGCCGATTTAGAGAATTCTCATCGTTTTGTGAGTATGTTTTACTCAGAATACAATCCGAAAACTCGTCAATTATCTTTTACTAATGCGGCGCATAATCCTCCATTATGGTGGCAAGAGAACAAGCAAGAACTAAAAAAATTAGATACTTGGGGGATGTTAATCGGTCTTGATATGGAGTCAGACTATGAGGATGATACAGTTACTCTTGGCTCTGGGGATACGATTATGTACTACACAGATGGTTTTACCGATGCTGTGAATGCAGATGGCGATCGCTTTGATGAGGAAAATTTATTCGACGCTTTTCAGTGGGCGTGTCAAAACTTATCAACTACCGATGCGATTCTAGATTATCTCTTTGAAAGAATTGAAGATTTTACTGGGAAATCTAGTTCTAATAAAGATGATATGACTTTAATTATTATGAAAGTCAATTGAATTAGTTATTTTTATTTGCTAAAAACACTTGAACTAAGATTTTAGGTGACTTTAATTAGTAGCTCATTTGATTTGAGTGAAAGTCTAGCTGTCGTTGCCCAAAATACATTTAAACCTGGTAAAAACCAGGAAGCGTAAGGATTTTATCCAGGCTAGGATAAGAGAAATTTCAATCTCATTCGATATTGTTATGGATATTTTTAACCTACATATTTTTCAGTCACATTTGTTGGATGCTATTACCAATATTGACTACGTACATCTTTCTCATCATGTTTTAGCCCAAACTTTTGATGATGTTGATATTCTTGCGGATATGGAAGATGCTTGGTATAACTTTGTCGATACTGGTCAATGTTGGGCTTTGGTGATTGGGCTAGTTGTTGGCTATGGTTTTAAAGGTTTAACCAACTACTGATCCTAACTAATCTACAATGTAAAGTTCAAACTATATATTTATGATTGGTTGTGAATAAAAAAAATACTTGGAGCGATCGCTTTGAAACTTCATTACATCCTGCGATCGCGATTTTTAATGCCAGTATAAATTTTGATATTGAGCTGATTGAGTATGATCTTAATGGCTCAATAGCTCATGCCAAAATGCTAGCGAAAACAGGTATCATCTCATCTGAAGAAGCTCAACAACTAAATGTAGGTTTAGAGCAAATTCGCCAAGAATATCACCAAGGCAATTTCAATCCTGGTGTAGAGGCTGAAGATATTCATTTTGCTGTTGAAAAAAGACTGATCGAAATTGTCGGTTCTGTGGGCAAAAAATTACATACAGGTCGTTCCCGCAACGATCAAGTAGGAACAGATATTCGCCTATATTTAAGAGCAGAAATAGAAGCAATTAAAACGGGTTTACATCAGTTTCAGTCTGTATTAGTCAATCTTGCTGAACAAAATATTGAAACCCTAATTCCTGGCTATACTCATTTGCAAAGAGCCCAACCTCTAAGCCTAGCCCATCACCTAATGGCTTATGTCCAAATGACAAAAAGAGATTGGGAACGTCTCGAAGATGTTTTGAAACGTACTAATATCTCACCTTTAGGTTGTGGAGCTTTAGCCGGTACAACATTGCCAATTGACAGACACTATAGTGCCGAACTATTAGGTTTTGAAGATATTTACGAAAATAGTTTAGATGGAGTCAGCGATCGCGACTTTGCCATTGAATTTCTGTGTGCGGCAAGTTTGATTATGGTTCATCTGAGTCGTCTGAGTGAAGAGATGATTTTATGGGCTTCTGAAGAATTTAATTTTATTAAACTCAATGATAGCTGTGCCACAGGCTCTAGCATTATGCCTCAAAAGAAAAACCCTGATATTCCTGAATTAGTCAGAGGAAAGACAGGCAGAGTTTTTGGGCATCTGCAAGGACTGCTCGTAATTATGAAAGGTCTGCCTCTGGCTTATAACAAAGATCTTCAAGAAGATAAAGAGGGTATTTTCGATACAGTTAAGACTATCAAAGCTTGCCTAGAAGCAATGACAATCTTATTAAGCGAAGGGATCGAGTTTAATCAGTCTCGACTTAATAGCGCAGTTGCCGAAGATTTTTCTAATGCTACTGATGTTGCTGATTATTTAACTTCCAAAGGAGTACCTTTCCGCGAAGCTTATAACCTGGTGGGCAAAGTAGTGAAAACAAGCCTAGCTCAAGGAAAACTCCTCAAAGAATTAACTCTAGAAGAGTGGCAACAAATTAATCCAGCTTTTGAGTCGGATATCTACACCGCAATTTCACCTAAAAACGTAGTATCTGCGCGAAATAGCTATGGCGGGACAGGCTTTGAACAAGTTAAGATGGCAATCTCAAGAGCTAAATCTAGATTGCAGTCATAATCATTTTGATCGACTTAAAATTTGACCTGACAAGAAAGCGATCGCTACTCAACCTTAAAAGGTAAAAGTTTTGCGATTGATGTCATTGTTGGCGCAAGTGTAATTCAGAAGAAGATTGACTGCGAAATTTGCTCTAAATTATTTTCTGTTTATATCACTAATTTTCTTATTAATAGTAAGCATATGATGCGTCAGGCTTGGCGATTTTTTAGCGCTGTATCCGGTATAGTTTTCCGCCATCCTATTGTCGGAACTACCGTCATTCCATTACTACCCGATGGAAGATTTGTTCTTATTCAAAGAAGTGATTCGGGTAAATGGGGTTTGCCTGGAGGAATGGTTGATTGGGGAGAAGATATCTCGACGGCTACATTCCGCGAATTGAAAGAAGAAACGGGATTAGAAGTAACTAAAATCCGTAGATTAGTTGGGGTCTATTCTTCTCCCGATCGCGACCCTAGGGTGCATTCTATTTCTGTATTAATAGAAGCCGAAGTCAATGGTGAGATTGACATCAAGGATACTTTGGAAGTACTTCAGGTTAAAGCATTTGCTAAAGAAGATTTGCCCTTGGGGAATTTGTCCCACGACCATGATCGCCAACTTCAAGACTACTTTACTGGTAATGTGACTTTGGCATAATTCACTTAGTTAGTATATTTAAGTGAGTTAAGGTTTAGGAATCGAGAGCTTTTAATAAAGCTTCTCCCATCCCTTTACAACCTACTGCCGTCATTCCTTCAGACATAATATCTGGGGTTCTATATCCAGCATCTAAAACTTTGTCTACTGCTTTTTCAATAGCATCTGCCGCTTCAGGCTCTTGCAAACCGTAACGTAACATCATAGCTGTACTTAAAACTTGAGCTAGTGGGTTGGCTTTGTCTTGACCAGCAATATCTGGAGCAGAACCATGAACGGGTTCGTAGACTCCTGGTCCATCGGCACTTAAGCTAGCTGAGGGCAACATTCCAATACTTCCAGTCAGCATTGCCGCAGCATCAGAAAGAATATCTCCAAATAAATTACCCGTAACAATCGTATCGAATTGTTTGGGGTTACGGACTAATTGCATAGCTGCATTATCTACATATAAGTGGCTGAGTTCGACATCGGGATAGTCCTTAGCCATTGCGGTAATGCGATCGCGCCACAACTGAGAAACATCTAAGACATTAGCCTTATCTACAGAACATAACTTGCCGCTGCGTTTCTGGGCAGTTTCAAAACCTAATTTAACTATTCTGTCTATTTCAGATTCAGAGTAAACCATGGTATTTACTCCGCGTTTTTCGCCAGTCTCGGTTGTAAATATGCCCTTAGGCTGCCCAAAATAAATACCGCCAGTTAACTCTCTAACAACCATAATATCTACCCCTTCCACAACAGATCTTTTGAGAGAAGAAGCATCTATTAATTGAGTTGCAATAATTGCAGGACGCAAGTTAGCGAAGAGACCTAAACCAGCTCTTAATCCCAATAATCCCGTCTCAGGTCTCTGATTACGAGGTAAGTTATCCCATTTATAACCGCCGATCGCTGCTAATAAAACTGCATCACTCTGTCGACAAGTTTCTAATGTTTCTGGCGGTAGAGGATTGCCTGTTGCATCAATAGCAGAGCCACCTACCCAAGATTCTGTAAATTGAAACTCGATTTCAAATTTTTTGCCAACTGCACGTAAAATCTCTAGAGCGGAAGCAATTATTTCTGGGCCAATACCGTCCCCAGGAAGCACACAAATATTATATTGTTTGGGCATAATAACTGTAG
>CALKUU010000043.1 GCA_937996665.1 uncultured Xenococcaceae cyanobacterium
ACACCAAAATTAAAACAATTTAAATAATTTAAGCTCAATAGATTTAGATGCGAATACTTGCATCAAAAGAAGTTGAGTCCAAAGCGATCGCATCACTGATCACAAACCTTCCTCCAGGATTTCCACCACCACTACCACCAGGATTAAGAGTTAGCGAAGGAGTATCCAGTTCGATATGAGTAATTGATCCTTGGTAATCAAAAGTGAGATCGTCAGCATCTATTCCTTCAACAATTGCAATCAAATCAGAATCTTGATAAATCCCCGTACCTGATATACCTGCGATCGGTGAATTATGAAAAACATAATTGCCAGAATCCACCTGGATTTTATCCCCAGCCTGAAGATCTGTAATGTGTGCATAATCATCATTGCCTGAGTTTTTATAGGCATTGCCATGATAATTACCAACTACAAAGAGATCGGCTCCTGTGCCGCCAGTTAAGACATCGATTTCTACATCGAATCGACTTGCCGCACCAATCAAAGTGTCACTTCCTGCACCACCATTGAGAGTGTCATTCCCTTGACCACCCTTTAAATAATCTTGTCCCCCATAACCACTAAGAAGATCATCACCAATTCCGCCTTCTAGGGTATCGTTGCCATTGTCACTAGTATCATGAGCGCCTGCACCAGAGAGAGTATCATCACCACTACCGCCTTCGATTAGGTCATTGCCGCCATAACCAAACAGCATATCGTCCCCTGCATAGCCAAAAAGACTGTCATTCCCATCTCCTGCATAGAAGAGATCATCTACCCAGCCGTAGTAATTTGTGCCGTCATTATTGCCATTAAAAGTATCGGCAAATTCTGTTCCGTAGTTATCTCCTGCACCAAATACAGCCATGATTCTAATCCTCAAATATTTTATCTTGGAAAATTAACGAACTAATTTGTTTGCTGTTCGTTTTGCTTATTTACCTATCTGTGGGTAATACCAACCCTCTGCAATCTTGTTACATTGCTTAACGATTTGAGTTGGAAACCAGATAAATTGGGGAGTTTAAAGAAAAAATCGCCTTTGTTTTTCTCAAAGGCGATCGCGCGATATTTGTAAATTTAACTAAAAGATATTTAGACCAAGCAAGATCTAATTTCTAACTTTTCAAGCTTCCACGCCAACAGTGATCGGGAAGCCTTGCTGAGTCTGGATCGTGTTTACAACTGTCTTTGAGAATAAATTCGACTACATTTGGCGGTAGATAAGGTGTCATTCCCCCGCTAATAGATTCCATTTCTAGCTCGGAAAGTTCTAAGCTCAGATTGTCCAAAGAACTGTTTTGTTGATTCGTTAATTTGTTTTGATTCATGATTAATAATCCTTCCGGAAGTTATGAGTTAAATGCCTAAGCATCTGAATACCTATCAGGTTGAATTACCAAATCTCTGCAATCTCGTTGCACTACTTAATAATTCTCGTAAAAATGTTTTGCTTATAAATCAACAATTAACCTCGCTTTTCTCAGCAAAAATCTTAAGACAGTTTCTTCTTTGGCGATAATATCTGCTCTGCCTTCCATGCCCAATTGCAGACTACAAGTGGATTTTCCTTGACTAAGAGTGGAGCTTTCGGGCTTGATCGTTACTTCGTATAAACCTTGAGCGTTAGTGTTAGTCTCTTGAGAATTTCCGCCAACTGTTTGAATCGCGTCGGGCGAAACCTGAGTAACCTCTCCTTTTAACACCCCATAATCAGGATAAGGACAAGCAGAAATTCTCATCTGAGCAGGTCGCCCAACATGTACTTGGTTTATATCTTGTGGATTGAGATAAGCCTTGACCAGCAAAGAAGTTTGCTCTGGCGCGATCTGGGCTATTTCGGTTCCTGCTTGGACATTTTGCCCAGAATTACGGAGATTTAGCTGAAATAAAGTGCCACTAATCGGTGCTTTGATAATTGTGCGATCGCGATTAATTTGCGCTTGTTGTAATTGTCTTTGGTGCCTTTCTAGTTGTTTGGTAATCTCGATAACTTGCTGATTTAAGGCTTCCTTTTCACGATTAAAATTAGCGATGGTTGCATTACCACTGGCTTTAGCCTGGTTAATTCTTTTCTGAGCGATCGCTACCTCATCATCATTAGGATTGAGAGCTGCACTCATATTATTTAACCTGGCTTGGGCAGCAGAAATAGCTTGGTTTTGCCGAGCGATCGCACTGCGATATCTCTGCACAGTTGCCTGTTGAGCAAGAACTTGTTGCTCTTGCTGTTGATGCTCTAAAATTGCTTCTTCCAAAAAATCTTGAGATAAAGCTCCACTATCGGCAATAGCTTGATAGCGATCTCGTTTTGATTTAGCTGAGCGCAGGGCAGTTTTTTGTGATTCTAAGGTAGCTTGTGCCGAAAGAAGTTCTGCTTGAGCTTGCGCTAATTCTGCTTGCGCTAAACCAAAGTTTGCCTGAGCTTCTTCCACTTGAGCAGAGCTAGTAATTACCAGATCTCGATGAGTTCGGCGAGTTCTATTTAGTTCTACTTTGGCTTCAGCGATCGCATTATCAATCCGTTCTCGTTCCGCGACTAGTTGCCTATTGATAGCGGCAGTTTGGGCAGAAAGTTGTCTAATTTGGAGCTTTCCTTGCTGAACCTGATTTTGAAGCAGATTAGCCTCTGTTTCTAGGTTTGAGTTATCTATGGTTGCAATGACATCGCCTTTGGTGATGGTTTGATTTTCTTGAACCTGCACTGAAACTATCGTGCCAGCAGTCTCGGCTTGAACTAGTTTAATTTTGCCATCGGGTCGAACTGTACCATTAGCTTTGACAGTAACTTTGTAAGGCGTAAATGCAGCTAGAGCGATCGCAATTCCCATAGAACCAACTAAAAACATTCCCCCTAGTTTTGTCCACAAACTAATTGGGGGCATAAAGTCATTCTCATCAACTTGACTCAAGCTATGGTGACTTGTTTGCCGAGCTAGTTGTCCATTCTGCGATTGAGCTTCCTGAAGTTGCGTTTCTTGAGGTTGATTATTTTGTGATTGAGTAATAATTTCCTGTTTAGCTGGAGAATTAACTATTTCTGCTTGATTTTTTTGAGTTGATTCTAAATCTAAGGTAGCAGCTTCATTCACTCCGATTAACTTGGGCACCAAAATTGTATCTGCCCGTTCTGTCTTGTATCCAGACATTTCTAAGCTGGAAATAACATCCTGAAAATCATTAATATTGGCAACTTCTTTACCTGCCATTGTTTGGATATAGCGAAACAAATTCCAAAACGTGACTTGAATTAGAAAGGGGTCAAATTGTTCGATTAGTTCTTGAGCGATTTCTTGTTGCTTATAACCACTTAGCATTCCTCTTAGGCAAAACTGTTCGAGGTGAGTTAAAGGTTGCTGTTGTTCGCGCAGCTTAATATTTTCTAAGTGTTGATAAAGTTTTTGCAGATTCCAGTTTTGCTCTGCCTTGGCAAATAGATGTTGGGTTTGTTCTACAGCGATTTTCTTAATTTTGCTCATGATTGGGTCACCAAAAACTGTTGATGTTCACCTGTCTGATAATTTAATTTTTGGCGATCGCCTTGTAATATTACTTTGCCTTCTTCGAGCATTACGATCCAATCTGCTTTAGAAATCACAGGTGGACGATGGCTAATAATAATCGTGCTTTTACCCCGACGATAAGCTAAAAGATTTTTGAGAACTTCTGCCTCACTAACTGGATCGAGTGCGCCAGTTGACTCATCCAAAATGATGACGGGAGGATTATTCACAATTGCTCTGGCTAATGCGAGTCTTTGTCTCTGTCCCCCAGAAAGGTTAGAACCAAACTCTCCCAAGATGGTTAGATATTTATCAGGCAGTTTACTAATAAATTCGTCTGCACCTGTTATTTTGCAAGCTGTGACCATTTGTTCAAACTCGATATTTGGATTACCTAAACGAAAATTCTCAATAATTGATCGACTCCAAAAGTGAGCTTCTTGAGGAACTAGAACTACCTGTTGTCTTAGACAATCTATTGCTAAATCTTGTTGATTGAAACTCCCAAAACGAACGTTACCCGATTGGGGTTCATACAAACCTGCAATTAGTTTTGAAAGCGTACTTTTCCCACAACCAGACTTACCAATTAGAGCAACAACTTTACCTCCAGGAATAGTTAAATCAAAATCCTCTAAGAGATCTATTCTTCCTGTGTGGTGAAAATTAAGCTCCGAGCAAATAATGTTTTCATCGCCTGCAATCTTTGCCCAAGGTTTTTGGCTACTTTCATCAGTTTCTGGAGTAGCTTGAATTACCTCATTTAATCGATTCGTAGCAGTTTTTGCTCTGGCAAATTCATCAACAAAATTAATCATGCTACTGACAAAAGAATTGAAATTGCCATTCATGCTATTAAACGCAAGCAACATCCCAATTGTTAGATATTCATTAATTACTAATTTGCTGCCCACCCAAAGCAAAACAATACTACCTACACTAGAAACTAAGTTAGAAAAAATTCCATTAACATAACTAATTTGAATAGTTTTAAAAGTAAAATTAGCCAGACGACTATAGCGAGATTGAAATTCTTCCCAAAACTGAGGGGCTGCGGTAGTAGTTTTGAGAGTGATTGCTCCTTTAAAGGTTTCGACTAAAATTCCTTGATTCTCTGCCGACAAAGCCATGGTTTGCCTGATTTTTTGTTGGAGAGCAGGCATAAAGACTATTGTTGAGAGAGACATGATTACAGCGATCGCTAATCCCACTAAAGTTAGCTTGACGCTATAGAAAAACATAATGCTCAAAGAAATTAGCGCGACAAAAAATTGACTGGGTAAGCTGACTACTGCTTGAGCAATTAATTGATTGATTTCCTGAATGTCTTCGAGACGACTGACAATCTCTCCACTACGACGGGTTTCATAGTAGGTAAGAGGCAATCGTAAAATTTGTCTACCAAATTCGAATACCAAACTTAGTTTTATTCTCTGCGCAAAGTGAGCAATTAAATTGGATTGAGCAAGTTGCAAACAACTTCTCAATAGATGCATGACTATTACAGCGATCGCTACTCTAGTTAAGAGATCTAGATCTCCTCTAACTAGAACATCATCAGTTAATATCTGCAATAAAAAAGGCGAAGCGAGAGATAGTAGACCTAAAAAACAATTGATTAATAGAGTTTGGCTTAAAATTCCCTTGTAAGCTAAAACCCGTTTCAAAAAATAACTAAAACCCCTAACCTTATCTCGATCATCAACCTGCTCTGCAAAACGAACAGGATCTGGCTCTAGCAAGAGGGTTACCCCATTTGTCCAGCCTTCGGCAAGGGTCTTTTTATCTAGGAACCTTACTCCGACCCCAGGATCGCCAACAACATATTTATTACCTTTTTTGCCATACAAAACTACCCAGTGATAGCCTTTCCAGTGAATAATCGCAGGTAGAGGAATGATGTCCTTGTCTACTATTTTTAACTGTGCTTTGATAGCTCTAACATTGAACCCTAATCTCGATGCTCCTTGACTGAGTCCAAGTAAAGTAGTTCCTTCTCTGCGAGTGCCGATTACTTCCCGAATTCGACTGATTGTATATATGCGTTGATAATGCTTGGCGATGGAAGCTAGACAGGCAGCTCCGCAATCTTCTTCGCTATGTTGTTTGATAAGTGGGTATTTCATGCTCTTTGCTGATACCTTTTCAACAAGGTTGATTTATACTGACCGCAAAAAATTCAGATCTGAATTTTTTGTTGTTTACTTATCAACAGATTTTTGAGTCTCTCTGCAACTTTTTACAATCCTTTACAGTTAGACCTCTTAGCGGTCTAGGCAACTGCAACTTTAGAATTAGAAAAATTAATCGATCTTTGGGGTGGAGTTATTCCTTTGTTATTCAACTTGTTTGTTGTCGATAACAAGGACGCTAATTGCGCAATAACCATGTCAGGTTTTAGATGTTGCATGCAGGGATGATCTTCTAACAAACAATCATTATTTTTGAAACAGTTTTCTTGACATAAATTGCACTTGAAATTTGAGCTTGTTAGCTGAACATGAGACTGTCTTGGCGCCCACAACCGAATCGGGCTTGCACCATCTCCATCTAGATCGTTACCAACAATTCCTAAGGTCGGACAGCCAACCGCAGCAGCAATATGGAGTGGCCCCGCATCGACTGAAATACAAGCAAGTGCCTGCTCGAAGGCTCCAGCAAGCTCAAGAAGGGTGGTTTTTCCTCTCAGATCAATTAGGGAAGAAATTCTCAATAATTGTTCTTCTATTCCTTTAGCATTATATAAATCTTGTTGAGTTTGAGCTGCACTTCCGACTAAGCCAACTGTCAAACCCTGACTTTCACACCAGTTAATTACTTGTTGCCAATATTCCCCTGACCATATTTTTGCGGAACGGGTTGATGTCAGATGCACTAGTATTTGAGGAACGACGAAATTAGGAGCTTTGCTAGGCAATTCTAGTTTAAAAAAATCAGTTTCAACATAAGCGATTCGACAAAAAATTTCGCTAATATTGTTGCTTTCAATTATGTCTTGATGCTTGTGAACAAAATGAGAACTATTCCAATTGCGATCGCTCAATATTTTCTGGATTGAGCTAGAACCAGATGTTAATTTGTGCCGAAAATCTGGGGATAGGGCAGTACCAGCAACATAATTAGGTCTTAGGGCGCTCACCATGACTAAATTAATTTCACTGTATTCATCACAATTAATTGCTAAATCATAAACTCCAGCAACTTGGCGACGTTCACGACTTTTTTGAACCAAAGATTCTAAAAAGTCTAATCGATCTGTATAAAGTGAAAATCGCCAGTCTATATAGGGACAGTTAAGCTCAAAGTCTTTGGTGATTTCGCTGCCAAAAAAATCGATTGTACAATCAGAATATTTTTCTTTAAGTCCTCTTAGCAATGGGGTGAGAACTACGAAATTCCCGATTTTAGTAGATGAAAAAATAGCAATATGGGGATTGCTCCGCAGTGGTTGATTACAAAAGGGTTTCATTATTTTAGATTGTTCCGAATTTTAGTTTTAATGTGGCGAAAACTAATTCAGTTTGTTGTTACTTTGATAAGTGATTTTGCAGAGCTAGCTTGACCTGACTAAAAACACTTTGCCAATTACCGTAATCAATTTGCCGAAATAGTCTCATGCCTGGATACCAAGGGCTATCATTGCGGTCTATAAGCCAGCGCCAATCAGCATCATAGGCTAATAAAGTCCAAGTAGGAATGCCCATAGCTCCTGCTAAATGAGCGACTGCTGTGTCTATAGAAATAACTAGATCTAGTTGAGAAATCAAAATGGCAGTGTCGGCAAAATCAGTAATTTGTGGGGTCAGATCGTAAAGTCTTTGTTGGGGAAGATATTGATCAATTTCATCAGCCCAGGTTCCTACTTGCAGACTATATAGACTGACTTCGGGAATAGATAAAAGATCGAGAAAAAAGTTTAAAGGACAATCACGATAGGCGGTGACGTTAGTGTTGTTGCGATCGCGATGACCACTCGCCCACACAAAGCCAATTTTAAAATTATCTATTTGTGCTGTTCTGGGTAAACAGACTGAGTTTTTTTGTTGTTTAA
>CALKUU010000044.1 GCA_937996665.1 uncultured Xenococcaceae cyanobacterium
GCCGATCAGGAAAGAGGAAAGAAACCCTAAACCAAACAACATTGCACTATTAAGACTTATCTTGCCACCCCAAAGAGTTGCACACCAGCTAAAGACCTTAATCCCTGTTGGCACCGCAATAATCATGGTGGTTGCCATAAAAAACATTCTTAGCCAACCAGGGGTACCACTCGAAAACATGTGGTGTGCCCAAACGATTAGACCCAAAAAACTAATTGCTAAACTAGAATAAGCGATCGCTCGGTAACCGAAAATTGGCTTACGGGCATGAACTGGCAACACCTCGGAAATAACCCCAAAAAACGGCAACACCATGATGTAAACAGCCGGATGAGAGTAAAACCAGAACATATGCTGATAAACAATCGGATCACCACCACCAGCAGGATTAAAAAAGGCAGTCCCGGCAATTAGATCAAAAGAGAGTAAAACTAAAGCTGCTGCTAAAACTGGTGTGCCTAGCAGAACTAGACCAGAAGTTGCCAACATCGACCAACAAAATAGGGGCATGCTGTGAATGTCCATATCGGGAATCCGCATCTTCAAAATGGTGGTGACAAAATTCATCGCCCCCAGCATCGAGGAAGTCCCTAAAATCAGCACACTCATAATCCAGATTTCTTCGCCCCAAACCCCACTAACCAAACTCAGAGGAGGGTAAGATGTCCAGCCTGCTTGAGGAGCACCGACAAAAAAGCTGCAAAGCAGGAGAATACCGCCAGGGGGGATCATCCAGAAAGCAACAGCATTGAGACGAGGAAATGCCATATCCTCTGCCCCAATCATCAGAGGGATTAAGTAATTAGCAAAGGCAGCACCCGCAGGAATAATCCACAGAAACAGCATGATTGTTCCATGCATAGTCATCAGTTGATTATAAAATTCGGGCTGAACAAAGTCTGGATCTGGGGTAGCCAGCTCAGTTCGCATTACTTCCGCTAGCGCACCACCAACAAAGTAGAAAAAGAAAGCAGTAACAAGATATTGAATGCCAATGACTTTATGGTCTGTACTAAAACCAAAATAGTCTTGCCATTTTCTTTGAGGATGAACCTGTTCCATTGGTATTTTTTATGCGTTGATTGTTATTTGAGTTTTAGTAATTCAGCTTAGGTTTTTAGTAGAGGTGAATACTATCAAATGTGAATACTGAGAAAGAAGCTTATCAACAGGTAAATTTGCAAAAAAAGCCAACTTTCTCAAGTCAGCCTTTAGGTGGCTGAATTTTAAGCAGTTAGCAGAGTGAGAATTATGTTGATAGTTACAACCCAAGTTCTTGCTTCTGCTCACATAGCCTCTAGTGAAATCAGGGTTTGATGAGGCTAACAAAAATCTTTACTTAAGAGCCACATTGCCGTCTACTTCAGATTTGGCGATCGTATTTTCTTGTAGCCACTGTTGATACTCTTCTTCGGGATGGACAGTTAGAGTAGTTTTCATACCGCCGTGATAGGCACCGCATAGCTCTGCACAAATGACAGGATATTGACCTGTTTTGGTAGCAGTAAAGCTCAGTAAAGCCTCTCGACCAGGAATAACATCTTGTTTGATGCGAAACTCAGGTAACCAAAAAGCATGAATTACATCTCCAGCCGACATAATTAACTTAACGGGGCGATCAACAGGAACGTGCAATTCTCCAGAAATAATTCCTGTTTCAGGATAAGTAAAAATCCAAGCGTACTGGATCCCATTGACTTTAACTTCTAGAGGTTTCACATCTCCTTGATCAGGCGTATCCCCCAAACCAAGGGCAAGATAAGAATTATCCCCAGCTATAAGTTGAGAATTATCCATATCCATTCCCGCCATCATTTCCTGATGCTCTTGTGATGCCATTTGATGATCGTGGGAAGCCATAGGGTCTAAACCACCAAGGTTGTTATAGACTTCAAAGCTATAAATTGCCAGGATAAAAACGATTACTGTAGGGATCGCTGTCCAAACAATTTCGAGAGGAACATTCCCCTCAATAGGCGGACCATCGGTGTTATCGCCTTTTTTTCGTCGAAATCTAATTGCAGAGTAGATGATCACACCTTCGACGAGCAGAAATAAACCCGTAGAAATTGTCATCATCAGATTAAACAGACCGTCTATTTCTAGGGCTTCAGCAGAAGCGGCAACTGGCAATAGACCATGGTTTTGTCCGTACCAAAGACTAATTAGGGTAAGGACGATACCTGCAATTAGGGTAATGATGTTGCTAGGAATTTTCACGAATAGGAAGTTGGGTAGAGTGAAGTTCTGGATAGTTGCGTTGGATAGTTGACTTAAAGTATCGGGTTAGTCATTACTGAATTAGCATCCAAGGTTGAGACTTAAGAGTCTTCAATAATAGGTTGAATTTACTAGATTTTTGAGGTCAAGGATATAGCGAACAAAACAAAGCTAACAATAGAAAAATTTGTGTCTGTGAATTTTGCTTGTCAACTATCAGGGTAAGACAAACTTTGAAAATAAGGGTATTGATTTTCCCTCTTTCCGACAATTCTTAGGTTTTTATTTAGGATCACTAATTCTCTCGTGTTGGCTCTTTTCACCCTGAGAGACTAAGGGAAACTGACACGAAGTTTAATTTCTTTAGGGTCAATCTTGAAACAAAGCTGAAGAATAGACTTAACTAGGTATCTATTCTCATTTTGCTCGTTACAGTAAAAGTTAGTTGCCACAATTAAACAAACTCAAAATTGTGTAGCTGCTAATTTTTTAAATTTTGCTCAAGCATCATGACAGAATCAAGCCTCAACCTGAAACCATTTAAATCAAAGTTAAGGATCAACCCAACAGTATTCATTCGTCGCTTAGTTTGGAAAATAGCGATCGCTACTCTGTTTTTAATGGCAGTTGGTAGCGCCACTAGAGTCATGAATGCTGGTCTAGCTTGCCCCGACTGGCCACTCTGTTACGGTCAGCTTGTCCCTACTCAGCAAATGAATTTACAAGTTTTCTTGGAGTGGTTTCATCGCTTTGATGCCTCATTGATTGGCTTTAGCACAATTTTACTGGCAGGGCTGTCGTGGTGGTGGCGCCAAGACCTACCCAAATGGCTACCTTGGGCGAGTACAGTTGCTTTTTTGCTGATTGTTTTTCAAGGAGTTCTCGGTGGTCTAACTGTCACACAGATGTTGCGTTTCGACATTGTTACTGCCCATTTAGGGACAGCTTTACTATTTTTTAGTGTCTTGATTGCGATCGCCACGGCTCTGCTTCCCACTCCAAATACCAAACCAGAACAGTCTCAAGCAACTCGATCTCTAGTCAGAATTTCAGCGATCGCCACTGTTTTAGTCTATTTGCAAAGTTTGCTTGGTGGGTTGGTAGCATCCAAGTGGGCATTACATCAGTGTTTTAATGGCTCCGAGCTATGCAATGTGATGAACGGACATTTGATCGGAGTTGTGCCGCCTACTGTGGCGACGATTCTCTTAGGGTGGTGGACTTGGAGAACTCCAGAAGCTCCCAAATCATTAAAGAAACTAGCCACAGCGATAATCTCGCTAGTCATAGTTCAAATCATGCTAGGAATCGCCACTTTCAGGTTACATCTCCAAGTGGAGACACTAACCGTTACACACCAAATGATTGGCGCTAGTTTGCTCGGAGTTCTTGTAGCTTTCACGATTTTAGCTATGAGGGATACAAAACCAACAGCAATTAAAAATTAAAGCTTAAAAATCAAGATCCAAACTAGCAAACTACGTTCTAATTGCAAATATAAGCTCTTCAAAGTTGAATAGCATTCGGAAATCATCATAATTTTAGGAAAAACAATATGATTGGCAGTAATATAGCCCGTCAGAATCATAATTTATCAGATACCATCAGAAATTATTTTCAACTGACAAAGCCTCGCATCATTCCCTTATTACTAATTACCACTGCCGCTTCAATGGCGATCGCCTCTCAAGGAAGACTAGATCCTTTATTGTTACTTGTGACTTTAATCGGCGGAACCTTAGCCGCAGCTTCGGCTCAGGTCATGAATTGTATTTATGACCGTGACATCGACTATACAATGGTGCGGACGAGAAAACGTCCTTTGCCTTCAGGTAACATTCAACCCCAACACGCACTTATTTTCGCCATCATTTTAGGGGTCTTGTCTTTTAGCATCCTGGCACTATTCGCCAATTTTTTAGCAGCTAGCTTAGCAATGTCAGGCATTGTCTTCTACATGCTGATTTACACTCACTGGTTAAAACGCCATACTTCCCAAAATATCGTGATTGGCGGCGCAGCAGGGGCGATTCCTCCTTTAGTTGGCTGGGCAGCAGTGACAGGCGATTTGAGCCTAACCCCTTGGCTATTATTTACCTTGATTTTTCTGTGGACACCTCCCCACTTTTGGGCTTTAGCGCTAATGCTCAAAGAAGATTATGCTCAAGTTGGAGTACCAATGTTGCCTGTAGTATCTGGAGAAGAAGCCACAGCTAACCAAATCTGGATTTATAGTCTGCTGACTGTTCCTTGTAGCTTGTTGTTGATTTTTCCTTTGCATGTTGCTGGCTTTATTTACGCGGCGATCGCTTTAGTTCTTGGTTATTTGCTTCTCCTCAAATCTTGGCACCTTAAACAAAATCCACTAGATAACCAGCTAGCTCGTGATCTGTTTAAGTATTCGATTCTCTATATGATGATTCTCTGCGCAGCGATCGTTGTAGACAGTCTACCTCTACTCCATCTAACTCTGTAATTAACTTACTCAAGAAGATATCGAAACCAAACCCCACAAAAAAAGCTGGAGGGTAAATAAAATACCTCCAACTTCTTGGGAGAATGCTTTTTGCTTCAATATTTTTCTGGAAAAGAAAAACTCTTCTGTTAAAAAGTTAGCTTATCAGAACCTAAGTTCACTATCTTAATTCAAGTTCTTTTTTATCAAAAACATTATCCTTCAAAGTCACTATCTGTCATCGCATCGGTTGCAGCTTGAGCAGTTCTAGATTCACCAAAAACA
>CALKUU010000045.1 GCA_937996665.1 uncultured Xenococcaceae cyanobacterium
TATGGCAAGATTTCGTACCTACACTTAGCCCTTATCTAGATACGTTTACTGGAGCTTCTGGTTCTCTATCTAGTTTCGGTGAGTCTAGCCCCATTTACAAAATTGGTCTAGCTTCCGGTGGTGGTGTTGGTGTTAACTTCAAACCTTTTGAAGCAATCACTATCAGTGGTGGTTATTTCGGTGGCGATAGTTTCAACCCAGATTCAGCAACTGATGGTGGTTTATTCAATGATGAGTATTCCATACTAGGTCAAGTAACTCTTGGTCTTTTGGATGATAAGCTCCAAGTTGCAGCAACTTATGTTAATGCACAGTTGGCTTCTTCCGATAACACCATTTTCGACCTTGGTGTTGGTACAGAATTAGCAAGAAGTCCTTTTGCTGGTTCTTTGAGTACTAACTCATATGGTGTTGCAGCATCCTACGATTGGAGTTCAAAGCTTGCTGTTAACGCATTTGGTGTTTACACAGATGCAGACACTGATAATGGTGCTAGCGAAACTGAAATCTGGACTTATGGGGTTGGCGTTTCTCTACCTGATTTCGGTAAAGAAGGTAACCTATTAGGATTTGTTGCCGGTGCTGAACCTTATGAAGGTGGTCAAGATATTCCTATTCACTTAGAAGGTCTGTACAAGTACCAAGTTAATGACAACGTGTCAATTACTCCTGGTATTATCTACATTATTTCTCCTAATGGCGATAGTGATGACGATGATGCAATTATCGGTGTAGTTAGAACTACATTCACTTTCTAGATTCATCTAGATAGATTAGATTTCATCATTTTCTAAAATTTGCCCATGACTTTAAGTCATGGGCTTTTTGTTTGGGATTAATACAGACAAAACTCTATTTAAACAATTTAGCCAAAAGATCTTAATTGCTCTCGATAAAGAAAAAACTAACTCCCAGCAGAGCAAGACTAACACCAAGAAAAGAACGGAGTGTAACTTTTTCTTTTCTAAGCAAAGCTAGGACGATAGAAAAGAGAGGACTAGTCGCAAGAAGAGTTTGAGCAATCCCGATCGAAGTGTGTTTAAGCGATATTTGCTGTAACCAAATTCCCAAATAAGTTCCGCCAAAAGATGCTAGAAAAATGATCAATATGGTTCGAGAAGGGAGACTTTTAATTGTATCGGTTAATGATTTCTCGTTAGAAAAGATCGGAATTAATGATAGAAATAAAGCGATCGCACTACCAGCTAACAATCTAATTAAACTACTTTCTAAAGAAGTTATTCCAGAATTTAGCAATGCCATTCTAGAGAGAACTACGCCCAGTGATTGCGAAATTGCAGCAATCATTATCCAGATCAAGCCCTTTTTATACTCCACAACCAAATCTCGCTCAGAACGCTCCCAAATCACCCAAAATACTCCCAACAAAGTTAAGCAGATTCCCACCCATATCTGAAACGAAATTATTTCTCCAATCAAGATAAAACCCAAACAAGCACCTATGGGTGGGGCTACTGTTTCTAGAAGTAATGTCTTTCTGACACCCAAAGTATTCAAAGCTAGAAAAAAAGCAGTATCACCTAAACCAATACCAATAATGCCACTTAGAGCGAGCAGGAGAACAGGAAAAGGTTCAATCGGACTAATTCCCGATTGTTGCAACCCCAAAGTTGCCAAAATTAGAAAAATTGCAATAATACCTTTAAGAAAATTTAGCTGTAAAGGAGGAATTTTCTGACCAACAAAACTATAGATAAAAGAAGAAGTTGCCCATAAAAAAGCGGCAATTAAAGCAGCTAGCTGACCAATCATGGAGAAGAAAGAGTATATTTACAAAAAATTGGGACCTTAGTAAATTACTAAAATCCCAATTTTAATTATGCTATTAAAAAAAATCTGAATTAAACCTATCGTTTAATTATGGTTAACTAAACATCTCTTTCTGTACTTAACCAACCAATCTGAGGATTAACTAAGAACTTAAAATAAATCGGAATTTTACCAACAACATAAAAGGGAATAGATAACAGATCCTTTAATGGTAAATCGGTAGAAGCAAACTTAGCCCAAACCAGGATTACAGAAAGGAATAATAATAAGCCACTAAGACCCAAAATAATGGGAGGAAGCAAAGATGCACCTGCTAGGAAAAATGTCCCAAAGGCAAATATTAGCGCGAGAAGCCAAGTCACGACCAATAAAGATAAAGGTGGAATACTAATATCTAAAGCTAGTAACAACAGAGAAAAGCGAGGACTCTTGAAAAAAGCTCGAATTAAACGGGGAACTTCCACTGAAATCATTTGTAAATGACCATGTTCCCAACGAGTTCTTTGACTTTGAGCGTCTTGGTTCTCCATTAAGCGACCGACAACCAATGCAGACTCGCAATAGGTAGGAACTATATTTTCTAAGGTTAAATCAACAGCTAACTTCATATCATCAGCATTAATGGCTCCAGCTAGAGTGACATGTTTCATGGCAAACCAAGGAAAAGCCATTCCAGAGCCAGTTAATAAACTGTGACCACCAATCCGCTTCAATCCTAGGAAACGGATGCGATTTTTAACTTGTAAAGCAAAACTAGAAACCCGATCCTTCAATCCAGGCTCATTTACCTGATCCATCAAATATTTTGCTTGAACTGGTCTTCCTGTTTTGGATGCTAAACGAGTGATGTTAGCGATCGCATTATCAGCAACAATACAATCAGCATCAAGAAAAACAACTACTTCAGGTGGATTAACCTTTTCCAGATGAAGAATACCTTCGGCTAAGGCATAACCCTTGCCTTTTTCAACTTCGTTCACTCTCTCGATTACAAAGGCACCAGCAGATCGAGCAATTTTTGCCGTATCATCCTGACAGTTGTCAGCAATGACAATCAATTGATCATCTTTAAGCAACTGCTTCTGAGCTTCTTGGACAACTAAAGATATATACTCTGCTTCATTATGAGCAGGGATTAAAACTGCCGTTTTTGGTCTATCAACCAGGTAAAGGTTCCGATCCTTTTTTTGAGGTAAAACGGAACAAAAACATTCAATTGCGAAGACAATAATTGGGATTGAGATTCCAATAGCTCCCAACAACAGGATTAAATTCAAAGAGTTTAAAAATAGCATATTAGTTTGTTCGGCTTACACCTACGTCTTAGCAGCATCGACTTAAATTTGTGAATGCTGCTTTACAATTATATTCCCTGCCATTGTAAGACAACAGTAAATAGTTTAAATAAAGTTGTTCATCAACTTTATGATCTTTGTGTGAAGTTTTAGTATTTCAGAATAAGACCATTCACTTACAGGCATTTTTTTTGATTTGAGGTAATTGATATCACGCACAAAAATACATTTATTCAAGCAAAACAAATAGAAAAGATAGGCTTTTTCATCATTTCAACCGTAAAAACGCTTTTTTATTAAGCAAATGTAAATATTTTTTGTAAAAACGTAAACTCAACAAATAGCCAACAAAATTATTACGTAATTATCCCAGTAAATATCAGTATTTTATTGGTTGCTAATAGTTTTCAACTCTGAAATAAAACAATCTTAAACAAAACATATACAAAAAAAATTTAACTACGAAGCCTTACCCAAATACTTGGCAAGATAAGGAGAAAAAACTTCATAAATCAAAGTCAAAGGTCTACTATCATGCCAAAAAAGATAATATCGACCCCAAAAAGGTCCATTTTCTTCAAAAGCCAATTCCAGAGATTTTGAATCCCCATAATAGACTCCCTGAATATCCCGATAAAGCTCAGTATGAGAACGGGAAAGACTTTCCCAAATCGGTAAAGAACGATTCTCTAAATACTCATCTACATGATTAGCATCCCACCAAGAAGTTGCATAGGCTAGACGCTGACCAGAGGAAGTTTTGAGCCAAACCTGTCTTCGCAATCTAGGACCAGAAATATATTTGATTGCAGCGGGAGCACCATCATCTTCTTCCCCCATTAAAGACATTTCAATCACGTCAACCTCTGTCTTTTCCCCAGTCAAAAGCTGCAAATGACGAGTAGGAGAACCATCACCTAAAAGGAGAATCTGCCAAGTTGGAGCCAACTTCTGATGGGGCAGTCCTTGCCTAACAACTTCTTCGCCCCCAAACCAAACTGGATCAAGACAATTCCATTGATTTTGAGAGATGATTTTTTTTTGCGGTTGAAGGTTTGCAGGCACTTTATTTTTTTTACAAAACTTTATTTTTATCTACTAAAGATACTAACGTTTCCAGCCAGAAGGAACAAGCAGCCTAGTAAATAGCTAACTTTGTTTTGAGGGATATGAGAATAAGGGTTAGAAGTTCGGAGTTCGGAGTTCGGAGTTAGACAATTTATCTTTCCGTGCAAATTTGAACCTAATAATCACCAATGAAGCTCCAGTCAGAGGTAGCGATTATTTAGGAGAGTAAAAATAACCAAAGTTTATTGATCGCAAAAACAAGAGAACTAGAGCACACCTTTAGAGCTAGGAATTGTTCCCAAACGACGAGAATCTGGCTCTAATGCCATCCGAGAAGCACGAGCAAAAGCTTTAAAAGTAGCTTCGATAATATGATGGGAGTTGATACCATCCAATTGACGTATATGCAGGGTCATTTGCGAATGGTTAACAACAGCCACAAAAAATTCTCTAGTTAATTGGGTGTCATAAGTGCCAACTCTTTGAGTCGGGATATCTAATCCATAACTAAGATGAGGTCGACCAGAAAAGTCGAGTGCCACTTGAACAAGGGCTTCATCTAGAGGCGCAACAAAATGACCAAAACGATGAATCCCTTTGCGATCGCCTAACGCATTGGCAAGAGCTTGACCAAGAGTAATACCTACGTCCTCGTTAGTATGATGATCGTCAATTTCGAGATCACCTGTGGCTTTCACTTCCAAATCGATTAGACCATGAGAAGAAATTTGCTGCAACATATGATCCAAAAAAGGAATTCCTGTATCAGCCAAACATTTCCCTTGTCCATCCAAATTAATCGAGACAGAAACATCAGTTTCTTTGGTAACTCGACTGACCGAAGCCTTACGGGGGGCAATATCCTGATCGTTATTTTTAGTCATTTTTATAAAAAAGTAGAGACCTTAAAGTAAAAAGAGTTAGTTTCACTAGCAAACGACTTAGTTTTTTACTACATACCCATAATTTCAAAGCCCGCATCAACATAAATAATTTGTCCAGTAATGCCACTAGACAAGTCACTGGCAAGAAAAGCCGCAGTATTACCAACCTCTTCTTGGGTAACAGTTCGACGCAAAGGTGCAGCAGTATCCATATGTTTGATCATGTCACGAATACCCCCAACAGCAGATGAGGCTAAGGTTCTAATTGGGCCAGCAGAAATTCCATTTACCCTAATATTTTGGGGGCCAAGCTCAGCCGCAAGATAACGAACGTTCATTTCGAGAGCAGATTTGGCAATCCCCATCAGGTTATAACTAGGCATAACTTTGACTCCACCAATATAAGAAAGGGTAAGAATACTCCCGCCTTCGTTCATTAAAGGTTTAGCAAGACGAGCAAAGTTAACTAGAGAGTAAGCACTAATTTCTAAAGATCTGCTAAATGCGTCTCTGGGAACAGAGCTAAAATCTCCTTCTAGATACTGTTTATCAGCAAAGGCTAAACAGTGAACCAGGATATCTAATTTGCCCCACTTCTGGGCGATCGCACTAAACATATCCTCCAGCAATTGATCGTCCTGAACATTACAAGGAAGGATTAGATCGGCTCCAAGAGGTTCAACTAGTTGAGTTACTTTCTTTTCAAACCTGCCCTTCTCATCAGGAAGGTAATTGACACCAATATTTGCTCCTGCACCATGAAGTTGTTGAGCAATACCCCAGGCAATAGAATTTTTATTAGCTATGCCAGTAACAAAAGCATTTTTTCCAGTTAAATCTAACATTCGTCTAATCCTACGTTTACTAATCTGGTCAGAACCGCAATTATCTATATTACAACTGCAAGGATCATTAAAGTTATTAGGAAAATTTAGTTAGTTAACTTTAGATTGTATAAACAATACTTTATCACCATCGCTTAAGGGTTTAAGATTAAACAACTATCCGTTATTGAGTGCCTCAAAAGCTTTATGGAAGTGTCCTTAACTAAAAACCAACCACTTGAATCAGTTTTTCGTAAACTGAGCCGAAGTTCTTTTCCACCCATTGTCGAAACCTTCGAAAGAGGAAAGACAATTTTTTTTCCTGGAGACCCAGCCGAAAGAGTTTATTTCTTGGTCAAAGGGGCGGTGAAATTGTCCCGTGTCTATGAAGCTGGCGAGGAAATTACAGTAGCTTTACTGAGAGAAAATAGTGTTTTTGGCGTTTTGTCTTTAATTACTGGGCAAAAAAGCGATCGCTTTTATCATGCCGTAGCATTTACCACTGTTGAGCTTCTCTCAGCTCCTATCGAGCAAGTTGAAAGATCTTTGACTGAAAATCCTGAACTGTCTATGGTGATGCTGCGAGGTCTTTCTTCGCGAATCTTACAGACAGAGATGATGATTGAAACCTTGGCTCACCGAGACATGGGTTCAAGATTAGTGAGTTTCTTACTTATTTTGTGTCGTGATTTTGGCATTCCTACTGACGAGGGAATTAGAATTGATTTAAAACTTTCCCATCAAGCGATCGCTGAAGCTATTGGCTCGACCAGAGTAACTGTCACCCGCCTACTCGGAGACTTAAGAGACAAAGAAATGATTGCCATTCACAAAAAGAAAATTACAGTCTACGACCCTGTCAATCTCAGTCAACAGTTCGCATAATAGTCTAAGTTATTTAAATAGTAATCAATGGATGTACTTTTTCTTCCCTAGCTCAAAGTTAATTGTCTTATGACCAGTACCTATATTCTGATTTTGGCAATTTTGGTTTTTGGAGGATTAATTGCATCTTTAGGCGATCGCTTAGGGACGAAGATTGGCAAAGCCCGTTTGCGACTGTTTAATCTTCGTCCTCGTCAAACTGCAATGATCATTACGGTTATTGCGGGGACGCTTATTTCAGCCTCAACTTTAGGGATCTTATTGTTATTAAGCGAATCTTTAAGAGACGGCTTGTTTAAGTTAGACAACATCAAAAAAAACCTCAGACAAGCCAACGAAGATCTCAATCAAGCCAACGAAGAAAAACAAGAAATTGCTGCCAAATTAATAACAGTTAGAGATCAACAAACTCGGGCAGCTCAGAAATTAGAATTAACTCAACAAGATTTTCAAAAATCGAATCAACGCTTGCTCGCCACCTCGAAGCAGTCACAAAAACTACGCCAAGAACTAGACACTCTTTTGGCAGAAAGAAGTAAACGGGTGGAACAGCTCTCTAGCTTGAAACAGCAAAGTGCTAGATTACAAACCCAATTAAAAGACCAGAATCAAGCTATTTCGACCAAAGAAGCAAGTATCAGGCAGTTACAGGCGGAGCAGTCTCAACTACAATCTCAAATTAGTAATCGAGATCTGCGAATCGATAAATTAGATAAAGCGATCGCGAATAAAGATCGCGATTTGCAAACTAGAAAAAATCGATTGAATGATTTGGAATCTCAGCTTAATTTTTTGCAAAGGGAAGTAGCCGTTTTAGAGGAATACTATCAAACCTATCAAGAATTAAGAGAGAGAAGAATTGCGATCGTCAAAGGAGAGGTTCTCGCCTCGGCAACGATTCGAGTAGTAGATTCCAAAGCCGTATTTCCGGCAATAGATCGCTTATTAGGACAAGCAAACCGTAACGTCATTAAATCAACCCTCCTCAACGATAAGCAGTTTAAAGAACATCGAGTAGTCAACATCACCACGGCTCAGGTTCAACAGTTGGCAAAGCAAATAGAGGATGGACAAGATTATGTGGTTCGTATTCTCTCAGCAGGAAATTATGTCCAAGGAGAAAAAGAGGTGAGGGTCTTTGCCGACACCACCCCCAACAAAGAAGTATTTAAGGCAGGAGAATCGATCGCTACTGTCTCGATTGATTCTCAACAACTCAACCAAGCCGATATTCAAGAAAGACTAGACTGGCTACTCGCAGCATCCAAATTTCGCGCTCAAAGAGCAGGAATTGTCGGCGATCTTCAGATCGGAGATGGTCAAATTGTGACGATTATCAACTTTATCAATGACATTGCCCAATCCGAACAAGCCCAGGGAGAAATTAAAGCGATCGTCTCAGAAACAACCTATACGGCAGGGCCTTTGAAATTGAATTTGGTTGTGGTTAAAGATGGAGTGGTTATTTTAAGTACTTGAAAGTTAGGAGTTAGGAATTCGGAGTTAGGAGTTAGGAATTCGTTTATCCTTGTTATCCCCATTCGAGGACGTAGTCCTGCTTGACGGGAGAAGAAAAATGGGAAGAGTTAGAGAATGAGAATTCACCCCTTAACTCAAACTGGATAGAGTACTAGACTTCTAGAATCGGGTTTTATGGTGCAGCAAACACAAGAATACGGTCTAGTAACCAAGGACAAATTCTTTGGCACCAGATTGCTAAATAACTTTGCCAGCCTACGAGAATTTCTGAAGAATCTTTTTTTAACCCAGCAACTAAAGAACTAGCAACAGTTTCTGGTGTAGCAGGAATTACCCAACGAAATAACTTCAGATTTTGCATCATGTCAGTTTTGGTTAAAGAAGGGAGTAGGGCAATCACTTGAATATTATGGGGTGCTAGCTCTATTCGTAAGGCTTGGGTAAAACCAACAATTGCAAATTTAGTAGCCGAATAGGTAGCCATAGTGGGGGCTGCAACTTTGCCCATCAGACTAGAAACATTAACAATAATTCCCTGCTTTCTAGCTGCCATTCTTTTTGCTACTAGCCGCACAATTGTAATCATGCCCATAAAATTAAGACTGATTTCTTCTTCTACTTTAGTTAACTGAGACTGTAGAAAAGGTGTTTGGTGAGCCACACCTGCACAATTTACTAAAATATCGACTGCCCCATAACTCCGCCAAGCCTGAGCGATCGCAATGCTAATTGCTTTGGGCTTAGTTAAATCAATTGCCAGAGTTATCACTTCAATTTTGCCAAGATTCAGATTTGCTATTTCTGCTGCCACCTCAGCGAGCTTTTTACGATTGCGAGCAACAAGTAATAGTTTGTAAATTCCTTGGTTGGCAAGCTCGATTGCGATCGCTTTACCAATACCGCGAGAAGCTCCAGTAATTAGAGCAGTTTTACCTTTTAAATCCATAAATAAGCTAATTGTTGACTGTTTAATTAACGAATAAAATCTAGTTTTTTAGATTCAAATCATGACAGTTTTTCAACTGTCCATAAAATTTAATTTTTCCTTAATTAACTCTTTTCAATTAGTAACAATTAAATGGTTAAAAACTCGATAGTTTTATCGCTAAAAAATAAAAAAAATAGCTTCAAATGTAGCTATCTTGACAATTAATTTAAAATTAGTAATCTAAGACACATTATTATTATTTAAAAATCAGTTAATTAGAAAAAATTATTGTCACCACTTTGCGTAATTTTTTCAAGGCAAGCAAACTACTTATGACAAACTTAATACTGCAATATGGGGTTCTTGACATTTCAGCAATCAATGTTAAAGGTTTGAGTTTGCCATCAATACTAATAGCTTTTTCCAATTTTGGAAGGTCAAATCTTAAATCGTCACTTACTATTCTTAGAATACTTAGCTCAATATTTTTTTGTTGTAAGCAGGCAATATACTGATAATTTTCCATGTCAATAACTTGAGCAGAAAAGTCTTTAGCTAATTGTCGTTTAGTTGCAATCTTTGTAATAACTTGTTGACTAGTTACACCTGTAACAAAAATAGATCCAGCTTGTCTTAATTGTGTATTGAGTTTGCTACGAATTAAAGAGTTCAATTCTGAATTTATTTCGAGGTAGTTACCATTACTTTTCTGATCTCTTTGTTGATAACAGCCGTGATATAAAGCAAGGTCTCCAACAGAGAAAGAGGAAGATAAACTACCGCATAAACCCATCATCAAAACTCTCTTTGGGTTAGATTGCCAGAAATCTTGTTTAGATAAGGTTTCCTCGATTCGATTAGTACCAATGGGAATTGCAATAATTCTGGGTTTTACCTTTAATTTTTTTAATCCCTGACGTACAGCTCGACATTCTGCGCCTTGAGGAACAATAATTACATCTATGGCTAAATCCATGAATTTATCTAGTAAAGGTAATTGGTAGTTAATTGTCTATGTCCTCATCAGAAAAAAACAGTCCCAATCAACAGGACAATCCCCAAAAGAATAGCCTCGGAAAAAACGCCCAAGAGCAACAAACATTTTGGCAAGGACTCAAGGATAATGGTACGACTGTAGCGATCGCTTTACTAATCTCATTTGTGATTCGGGTTTTTATCGCAGAACCACGCTATATTCCCTCGGAATCGATGTTTCCTACTTTAGAAATTGGAGACCGTTTAGTTGTCGAAAAGGTTTCCTATCGTTTCCATGATGTTAACCATGGTGATATCGTCGTCTTTCAACCACCACCACAACTACAAAGCCAAGGATTTACAGATAATCAAGCCTTTATTAAAAGGGCAATCGCCACAGCCGGAGAGACAATTGCCGTTCAAGATGGGGTAGTTTACCGCAACAATCAACCATTAAAAGAAGAATACATCGCCCAATTACCTAATTACGATTTACAATCTATGACTGTTCCCCCAGGATCATTATTTGTCATGGGAGATAATCGCAACAACAGCAACGACTCCCATATTTGGGGTTTCTTGCCAGAAAGCAATGTCATTGGTCACGCGGCTTTTCGCTTTTGGCCTTTCTCCCGAATTGGCAATGTTTAATGAGTTCGGAATTAGGAATTCGTAGTTAGCGAAGAAAATTCTATGGCTGATTACTTTTCGCTAAAAATTCTTGAACGAGTAAGCAAACATCATCTACCAAGCTCGGGCTATTGGCATTAAACCAATTAGTAAGGGGATCTCCCCGAAACCAGGTTCGTTGTCTTTTGGCAAACTGACGAGTATGCAAAACCGTTTCCGCGATCGCAGTTTGTAGACTAATTTCGCCTTGCAAATAACGCTTGATATCGGCATAGCCCAAGGTATTTAACAGGGGTAAATCATGCCCATATTTTTGACATAACTGTTCTACCTCAATTACAAAACCCTGCTCAATCATCATTTGAGTACGAGTTATAATCCGTTGCTCCAAGGCTTCTGGAGCCAGCTCTAAGCCAATCTGTAAAATCGGGTAAGTGGGTGGATTTTCACCCTGCTGAGATGAGATTGTTCGCCCTGAGACATAAAAAACTTCCAGAGCGCGTAGAGTTCTGATCTGGTCGTTAGCATGGATTTTTTGGGCAGCCAGTGGATCAACTTGCTGTAAACATTGATAGAGTTGAGCCTGCCCCCAATTAGTCAATTGCGATCGCAACTCAGGCTGAGGAGAGACACAAGGAATTTTTAACCCTTTTAAAATAGCCTTAAGATACAATCCAGTCCCCCCAACCAACAGAGAAACTGACTGCTCAGCGATTAGTTTTTGGGCTTGTGCTTGATATTCTGCTAGGGTTAGCGTGGTCGTTGGCTCACAAATATCAATTAAATGATGCGGTACTAAATTTTGTTCAGCGATCGAAGGTTTAGCAGTGCCAATATCAAATCCACGATAAACCTGACGAGAGTCAGCACTAATTATGCTGACATTTAACCGTTGAGCTAATTGCAAGGCTAAACTTGACTTACCACTAGCCGTTGCACCACAAATAGAAATTAGAATAGAGTTCATCAAAAGGTGTTCACCAAAAATAATTTCGAGCAGCTAAATTGCTTCTTATTTTGAAGACAACAATTTTGTAGACAACAATAATGTTATGAAAGATTTCTGGGATAAAGTTCTAAGTTTTTGCCAACTAACAACCAAACAGATAGGGGATCAACTAGTAAAAGATTCCGGCAAAATTCAGGCGATCAAAAAAGAAGACGGCAGCTTAGTAACGAAAGCAGATCAATGGGCAGATCAATCCCTTCGAGATGCAATTCAAGCTACATTCCCCAATCACGGAGTATTAACCGAAGAAACAACTCATATTTTTCCTGACAACGAATGGTGTTGGATCATCGACCCAATCGATGGCACAACAAACTTTACCCGAGGCGTACCTGTCTGGGGTATTTCTTTAGGATTACTCTACCAGGGAACTCCTGTTTTTGGATTTGTTTATATGCCCAGCCTAAATCAAGCTTTTCATGGTTTTTGGTATGGCAATTCTGATCTAGACAAAGATGGTTCAGATAACCACAGGGGAGCATTCCTCAACAATCAACCTATTTCCACCAGTCAAGACGATCCCAGCCATAGTCACTTGTTTAATCTTTGCGCCCGTAGCTTAGCTATTTTACAAAATCCTTTCCCTTGCAAAATTAGAATGATTGGGGTTGCTAGCTACAATATTTTGCTAGTAGCAGCAGGGGCAGCAATTGGTGGAGTAGAGGCGACTCCCAAAATATGGGATATTGCCGCAGTATGGGTAATTCTGCAAGCAGCAGGAGGAACTTTTGTTCATCTAGATGATCAGCCTGCTTTTCCCCTAACTGTAGGTAAAAATTATGGCAATGTTCCTTTTCCTTCACTAGTTGTAGGCAGAAAAAAACTTGTCCCTAAATTTAGACCTTTGACTGAGGTTATTACCAAAAAAAAGACCTAACAACCTGAGTAATTAGCTAAAAAATTAGTTAATCGCAAGTATTCAAATGCTAGTCAAAGAAAGTTAGCAAGTGAAATATTTTGGGTTTGGGGAAGCTCGGGCATGTACTCAGTTAGAAAGACAAGACTCAAGTAAACATGATCTTTCTCATCAGATAAGCGATCGCCACAACTACACAGCTCACAGCTATCTGTCCTGGCAAAGGAGCGATCGAATAAACATAAATACCTTGAGCCAAAGAATCAAGCCCTAAACTTGCACCACGAAAGATATAAAGAATTACGAAATAAACAACCCCAACAAGATGAATCGAGAGCAGTCCAGCAAAACAACTAAAAATTAATCTATCGATTTTGACTGACTTTTTGAAAGCCAAATATCCACATAGCCAAGCTCCAACTAGAAAGCCCAGTAAATAGCCAAAATGTGGCTCCAACATATATTCCCAACCACCACCTCGATCAAAAATAGGCAAGCCAAATAAACCTAGAGCCAAGTAGACAACCTGAGATAACAAGGCAGCACTTCCTCCGCCTAAACAGCCAGTAACCAAGACGGCTCCGATCTGATAAGTTACGCCCAGACTTTGAGTGGAGATGCCATCCTGTCCCCACAGCCAAGGAACAGAAAGGGTCGAAGCTTCGATAAAAGTTCCGCCAATAGTTAAGATTAAACCAACCATCCCCCACAGAATAATCTCTGGCAATAAAGGAGGCGCAAGCCGATGAGATTGCTCTAGTCTTAAATTTAGCTGCTCTCTCAACCACTGATTTTCGGCCTTGGCATTATTGATTTGTTGCTGCTTCTTTCCAAGTAATTCGCGCCATTGACTAATCAAAAATTTGACGCTAGGTGGCGTCATACTCCATTCGTAGTCAGAAATATCGGCGTCAGGTTTAGACGGTTGTCTTACGTTTGGCATAGACAATAAAAATTAGCTTGTGGTTTTTTTGAGCTGAACTCTTAGTCAATCAAAATTTAGCAAACAAAATACCCAATAAATGTAATTTCTTTTACGAGGAGGTTTTAAGTAATTATCTTTATTTTGTACTAGTCCCAAAATCTCATTTTGTTTCTAACACTCTATTCTGAATTAAGGTTACATTCAAAATTTGGTTTGTAAATAGAACTTAAATATTCATTAAGGAGTAGTTGAACCTAGAGAACCAATTCTCAACAGTCAGGAAACATTCTAAACACTCTGATAGTCTAATCACTTAATAAGCGCTAAGGCTTAAACAAACTTCAAAACAAAGCCTCAAAATCGAGGAGGGAACAAGCCAAAAAGACCTAGAGGATTAGGAAAAATTGGGGATCACAAATATTCACTATCTTAAACTGGCACTGGTTAATTCCAAGTCGTTCTTATTCCCAGATATACTTCAAAAATAAGAAAATTGCTTATCGGCAATTTCTCTATTGCCTAGTATTTTACGGGTTGGTATTCAAAATAGATTAGATACGATATCAAGACACACAGTATATAAGAAAATTAGGAAGAGGATAATTAGTAAATGATAAGTTATATAATTCGTCGCAGCGCTACTTTAGGGTTAATCGGTGCTTCTGTACTTAGCCTAGGAATATTTAACCTTAAAGCATTAGCGCTTCCGACTGAGGAAGTTGTCAAAAAACTCAATCCTGTACCAGTTTTTACGGTTGCTGACGAGCAGGGTGCACCGTTGGTAGCGTCAGGAGAAGATCAAGGGAAAGTAGCTGGAGTTTTCATCAGCCAGAAAGATGCTAATGATTTCGTGACCCGCTTACAAACTCAAAATCCTGATTTAGCAAAAAAAGTTCGGGTAGTTCCTGTTTCCTTGGGAGAAGTATACAAGTTAGCCACAGAGAATCCTGAGAAGAAAGAACTCAACTTTGCTTATGTGCCCAACGAGACGGCAGTTAGCGATGCTAAAACAGTTGAAGGTACTACCTATGAAGGTGGAGTTCCCCTCTTTGTAGCAAAAGGTGGCGAGGATAATGGCTATCTGACAATCGAGAAAGATTCTGAACAAGTTATCCCTTTCTTTTTTGAAAAAAGCCAATTAGAAAATATGGTTACCAAGTTTAAGGATCAGAAACCAGATTTAGCTTCTAGCGTTAATATCGAAGTCGTTCCCCTCGAAGGAGTGATTCAAACCCTTCAAAGTAGCGACGATCAAACCCTGGCAAAAATAGTTTTAGTCCCTTCTACTGAATCTTTGAAGTTTTTACAAAATAGCGCGGCTAGTCAACAAGCCCCTGCCACCGAGCAAGCTCCTGCAAAAAAATAAGGTTTAATCGTTAAGAAGATTATATTTAAGGATTGAATCGTGGTTGAGGTTTCAGGAGAAGAGTTATATCAGTGGCGAAATCAATCTATTGAGTTAGCGATCGCTGCTGATGTTCCCAGCAAAGAAGTAGATTGGTTATTACAAAAGGTGACCACCTTAGATGCACTCCATCTAAGATTGGGAACTTTTAAGAAGAAACCATCTATTAAGCTGAGTAATTCTCTCCCTCAACTAACTGAACTCTGGCAAAAAAGGGTTGAAGATCGCCTACCTGTACAGTACTTGGTGGGGCGATCTTTTTGGCGTGATTGGGAATTCAAAGTATCACAACAGGTGCTGATACCTCGTCCCGAAACAGAGTTAGTCATTGACATTATCCAAAATGTCGTTCGCGATCCGCTCCAGCAGGAAAATATTTCCCAACAGCAAGAAACTCACTGGGTAGATTTGGGAACAGGAAGTGGCGCGATCGCAATTGGGCTAGCGACCTGTCTCCCCACAGCAATAGTTCATGCGGTAGACATTAGTGATCAAGCTTTAAAGATTGCCCAAGAAAATGCCCAAATAGCCCAGCTCTCCGCAAAAATTATTTTTTATCAAGGGAATTGGTGGCAACCGCTACAACAACTCCAAGGCAAAGTGGCAGGAATGGTATCTAATCCACCTTATATACCTACAGCGGAGTTACCACATCTTCAACCTGAAGTATTTTTACATGAGCCTCACTTAGCTCTCGATGGCGGAGAAGATGGTTTAGCTGCAATCCGTTATCTAATTGCCGAATCTCCCAAATATTTGGTCTCAGGGGGGATTTGGCTAATTGAAATTATGGCAGGTCAGGCTCAAGCGGTTACCAAACTACTCAAAGACCAATCAGAGTATGAGCAAGTTGAGATTATTCCAGATTTAGCAGGTATTGAGCGTTTTATTCTTGCCCACCGAGTTTAAGAACAAAGTCTAATCAAAGAAAAATCAAATTTGTATGGCATTAGTTAGTAAAGCAGAGTTAATCGACAGAGCAATTAGAGGTCAAGTCGTTAGCTTTCCGACCGATACAGTTCCGGCTTTAGCTGTTAAGCCAGAACAGGCACAACTCATTTACCAGCTAAAACAACGCTCTTTTAAGAAACCACTTATTTTAATGGCAGCTTCTGTAGCCGATTTAGAACCTTATATCGAACAAAGTTGCCAAGCAAAATCTGGATGGAAAGCGATCGCTAAAAAATACTGGCCCGGAGCATTAACTATGGTCTTAGAAGCATCTGAGCTTGTTCCTCAGATGCTGAATCAAACTAATACTAAAACTATTGGGATCAGAATTCCCAATCATAGTCAGACCCAATCGGTATTACAACAAACTGGGGTAATGGCAACAACTAGCGCCAATATTTCGGGACAAAACGCGTTGCTAACCAGTAAGGAAATTGAAGAGATATTCACTGAAATTGCAATCCTAGAAGACACAAGCCCCACTAAACCCCAAGGAAGCAATTTGCCTTCAACAATAGTCCAATGGCAAAACGCAAAAAACTGGCAAATTCTCCGTCAAGGTAGTGTTTTATTTGCAGAATAATTTTTATTGAAGATAGGTAGAGTAAGATAATTGAAGTAGATTGGGTCACATCCAAATAAGCAGTAGTAAAAATGTCGACTCTAACCTTACACAAATGATTAACTCGGAAACAGATTAAGATTAAATACAACAATCTGAACTGTAGCCCTGATTAACTAATCAGATAGTTAGGATAAACTTACAACTTTGACTAGAAAATAGGTTATTTCCTGCGATTAAGATTTGACAGATTAAAGCAACAATGAATGAAGTCCATAACACCAACGAACTTGAAGTTCTCAAAAAAGAATTAGAACAAACTCAATTAGCCTATCAAATGGCAATTCAGATGAGTCAATTCAAGGCAGGATTTCTAGCCCGCACATCACATGAATTAAGATCTCCTCTAAGCAGCCTAATTGGACTTCATCAACTAATTCTCTCTGACCTCTGCGAAAGCCCCGAAGAACAGAAAGAATTCATTGCACAAGCATATAATTCAGCCATGAAATTGATGGATCTCATCGACGAAATTGTCGCTGTTTCCAAAACAGAGTACGGTTCCAACCATCTGGATATGGAATCGATTCAACTCTCTGAGATTTTTGCGGAGATCTATAATCTCACTCATCTTCAAGCAGCCAATCGAAATCTTCGCTTGCAAATCAACCCTCCCGACTACTCAATTTTTGTCCACACTGATCGCGTTCGTCTAATTCAATCGATTACGAATTTGATTGATTGCGGGATCACAATGATGAAAGAAGGCACGATCAAACTGATGGCAATTGCAGATTCGCCTGAAACAGAGATTAACTTAGAAATTAGTTTTCAAGGTCCTAATCAGCTTTGGCAACAAGAAGCCAAAACCAAAAAAATCGAAATTAGTAACGACTTAGAAGGCGCTAAAGAACTGGCTCAGAGTATTAATTTGTCCCCAGAAATGAGGCTACTTTTATCGCAAACCCTAATCGAGACAATGGGTGGAAGCCTGACATTATCGCAGTTACCAATTGAGAAACAAAGTATTACGAAAATTACGTTGAGCTGCCACAAATCAGAATCCTAAATAAGTAGGAAGCTAATATCTTTTCAGTTACTACTAAATTTTAAAATTTCCTCAATCCCAAGACACGGAGTCTAGAAATCAACAATTCATTACCCTTTTCAATGTCTGTTTCCACAATGAACAAGATAATGAATTATTTAAGACTTTGGAACAGAGCTAATTTTGTTGCGACATTCAGCTCCAGATTCTATTTCTCATAAAAGGGGCGAGTTTCTTGAGAAACCTCTTGTTGCCAACAATGTTTTAGGAACTCGATCTTATAAAGAAACCAAAAGCGTTTAAAGTTCCATACAGAATCTTGATTGCAGAGTTGTTGATTAAAATATCTCCAGATAGGGTGAGCAACTAATCTTATTCTCATTTTTTTTAACCTATTTATAACAATTCATTAGTTTTGAAAAGCAAAGAGCTTATCTACACTAATCTGGCAGACATAGGCATAAATCTCCTTGGTCGTAAATGCCTAAAGTTAAAAAAGATGGTCAAAAAAATTCCGTAGTTGCCACAATTGTAAAGAACTATTTTTTATGTATAGTTTTATGATCTTTTAATAGTTCTGGTTATATCCAAGGTGATCTTGCCACTGAATTCGGGAATAGGAGCACCAGGCTTAGATAGCTTTACCCTAACTTTATCAACTTTATCTAGATCTAAAATTTTTTGAGCGATCGCCTCAACCAATTTCTCTACCAAAGCAAACTTAGAAGACTTAATGGTTTCTTTCACCAAGTTAATTGCTTCACGATAATCAAAAGTATCGACAATGTCATCACTCTTAGCGGCAGGGGATAAATCCAACCATAAAGTAAGATCAACCTCAAACCACTGCCCTAAAACCTGTTCTTCTGGTAAATAACCGGTGTATCCGTAACTGCGAATGCCTGTAACTGAAATAGAGTCCATAAAAAAGAATTAACTTAGAATATTACGCTTGCAAAAAAATCAATCAAGATCTCGATGAGTAAATGGTTTGGCATCATTTCCGGTGTAGGTAGAAGCGACATGACCATGACCACTAACTTTATACTTATAGGTTACTAAACCCTCTAAGCCAACAGGGCCACGAGGAGGCATTTGTTGGGTGCTGATCCCCACTTCTGCCCCGAAACCATAGCGAAAACCATCAGCAAAACGGGTTGAACAATTGTGGTAAACTCCCGCAGCATCGACCTGATTTTGAAAAGTTTGTGCCGCCACATCACTTGTAGTAGCGATCGCCTCTGTATGTCTAGAACCATAGGTATTGATATGGGAGATCGCCTCTTCTAAAGAAGCAACGATTCTAATCGCTAAAATCAGCTCACCGTATTCAGTTTGCCAATCCTGCTCAGTGGCTTCCTGGGTTGCAATAATTGATTGAGTCGCCTGATCTCCTCTTAGTTCAACTTGTTTGAGCTTCAAAGCCTCAGCAAGCATAGGTAAAAAGCGAGGGGCAATCTCTTGGTGAACCAGCAGCGTTTCGATCGCATTACAAGCTGAAGGATAGTGGGTTTTAGCATCTACCGCGATCGCCACTGCCTGCTCAAGATCAACCTGACTATCCACATACAAATGACAGATTCCATCAGCATGACCCAAGACAGGAATGCGAGTATTATCTTGGACATACTGAACAAAAGCATTAGAGCCTCTTGGAATAATTAAATCAACATATTGATCTAACTCCAAAAGCTGTTTAATCTCTTCTCGACTAGTTAAAAGCTGCACCGCATCAACACTAACTTTTGTGGTTGCCAAGGCTCGATGAATAATCTTGACAAGAGCCTGGCAAGAATTAATTGCCTCCTTGCCGCCTTTCAAAATAACCCCGTTACCAGATTTAATCGCCAAACTTGTAATCTGAATTAAAGCTTCGGGTCGAGCCTCAAAAATAATTCCCAATACACCTAAAGGACAGGTCACTCTCTGCAAAACCAAATCTTGATCTAGTTCGCGGTTAATCTGAATAGAACCAACAGGATCGGGTAAGTTGACTAGATCTTTAATTCCAGAGATCGCACTTTTGAGCTTACTTTCACCCAACTTTAACCTCGATAACAGAGCAGAGGAGATATTTTCTTGCTCTGCTAGTTGGCAATCCTGCTGGTTAGCCGCCAAAATTTCAGGAGTAGCTTGGCTTAGAGCGTCAGCGATCGCCATTAAGGCTTGGTTGCGATCAGCGATCGACAGAACAGCTAGTTTTCCCGCTGCTTGTTTAGTTCGACGCGCCGTTTCTAGCAAAGACACAGACTCTAACTCAGAATTAACCATAAAACTTATGAGATCAAGAAAAGAAGCGCAATCATTTTAGCGAATTAAAGTTTTATGAGTAAAGCACTTCAGTAGGTTTGAGAGAAATAACTTTTTAATGCCCTTCCCAGGTCAATACCGTTCGGTTAAGCCCCCAGCCCCCAACTTTGGGGGAGCTAGATTGGTGAAAGTCCCCCAGAATTGGGGGATTTAGGGGGCGGATGAAATAACTTTAGAGACTAACCAAACAGTATTGCTTCCCAGGTAATTGATAAGCTCAAAATTATCATTTCTAAAAAAACGCAAAAAAGTAAAAATTTAACAATCTATAAAAGTTTGCAAAGCGATTGCAGATCAAGCCTTAAGCTTCGCTATGATCTAACAAGATCAACTTAGATAACAGCAACAAATCATGATCAGCGAACCTAACTATGCAGACGAATTAAGCTGGACAGACGAGGCAGAAAAAATGCTGAAAAATATTCCCTACTTTGTCAGATCCCAGGCAAAACAAAAAATTGAAAAAATAGCCCGTACCTCTGATTTAGAACAAGTAACGACTGAGATAGTCGAGCAGGTACGTCTTGAATTTGGGCAATAGGCTCAAGATGTCAAAGGTAATTTATTACCTAGCACGGACAATCCAGAACTGACAGAGACTGTTTTTGAATCTCTGTTAAATATTACTCAAATCAAAAAACAATCTATTTTTTTAGAGAGTTTCAGTTATTGAACTTTACTGTTTCGGCTGATCGCGTCACAATAATATACATAAGAAAATTTTGTATTAGAAAATGACGTTAGAAGCAACTCAAAGTCCTAAATTTAAGAGTCAGATTAGCACTGTTGAAACAATAGAGAAAAATATCGATTGTGATGTTGTAATCGTTGGCGGCGGTGTAGTAGGTGCCACTTTTGCTTCTGCTCTTAAGGATAGTGGGTTGAAAGTTGTCATTATCGAAGCAAGAACCCTTACCGAGGCGGCAGCCAAAACTCAAGCTTATGCTTTTTCAATTCTTTCTAGTCGAATCTATGAAGGCATTGGAGTGTGGCAAACAATTCTGCCTCAAATTGGTAAATTTAAACGGATTCGTCTTTCTGATGAAAACTTTTCCCAGGTCGTGACTTTTGATGAGCAAGATCTAAACACAGATTATCTTGGCTATGTTGCTCAGCATAATGTAGTCTTGGGCACGCTCCAAAAGCATATTGCAGAATGTTCAAATATAAGTTGGATTTGCCAAGGAAAAATAACAGATATTTTTGAGCAGCAAGAGGGATCAAGTACAATTACCCTCAATTCTCCTCAAGGTGAGCAAACAATCACTAGCAAATTGGTAATCGGTGCTGATGGCGCAAGATCGCAAATTAGAGCGTTAGCAAATATAACCACTAAAGGGTGGAATTATTGGCAATCTTGTATTGCTTTCACAATTAAACATTCAGCTCCTAAAAACGATACTGCCTTCGAAAGGTTCTGGGCTTCTGGTCCAATGGGAGTGCT
>CALKUU010000046.1 GCA_937996665.1 uncultured Xenococcaceae cyanobacterium
AAAGAAGAATATCAGTCAGTTAAAAAATATCTTGATGACACCTTACCTAGTTGCGGTTTTTATACCTACGGTGAAATAGCACCTTTAGAAAAGGATGGTGGCACTCTATTTCATAATGAAACATTTATCACTCTTCTCATAGGCACAAAATAAAAATTTTTAGAATATAGCCAATATGTTTAAAGTAGTTGTCGGTCATAGTAACGATCCAGATTCGGTTGAAGCTGTTGCTGAAATTTTAGAACAATGTCTAGAGTCTTTAGCAGGAGAAATCCCACAAGCAGGAATATTATTTGCCGCTTTTGATTTTGACCACAGTCTAATTCTCAAGGAAATTAAACAGCAATTCCCCGATCTAGAGTTAATTGGCGGAACCTCATCGGCAGAAGTATCTTCTCGTTTAGGATTTCAAGAGGATTCCCTCACTCTAATGTTGTTCTGCTCCGATGAAATTGAAATAACAGCAGGGATCGGTTATGAAGCATTTCAAAATCCTAGAGCTGCGGCTAAACAGGCAATTGAGCAAGCCCAAAGCAAAAGTAGTCAAGAGATGAGTCTAGGTCTAAGTTTTATCGATGGATTACACCTGGGAAGCTCGAAGATTGTCAAGGCGATCGAACAAGAATTAGCAGGTAAAATCCCCGTTTTTGGAGGTGTAACTGCCGATAGTCTTAAATTTGAGCAGACATACCAGTTCTACCAAGAAGAGGTATGTACAGATGTCATTACCATGTTGATTTTTTCAGGTAAATTACTATTTTCTGCGGGTATTGGCAATGGCTGGAATTCTCTGAGCAAACCAAAAAAAGTAACGAAAGCCGAGAATAATATTCTGCACGAAATAGATGGAAAACCTGCTCTAGAGTTCTATCAATATTATCTTAATGACTCTTCTCCTTCTCTTAAATATCCTCTAGCTGTATTTGAAGACAATAGTGACAAATTTTATTTAAGAGTACCCAATACCCATGATAGTCAATTAAATAGTGTGCAATTCTTCGGCGATATTCCTCAAGGAGCGACGGTACAGATTATGGAAACCGACGCCCAAGGGATTTTAAACTCTTCTCAAACTTCGATCGCCGATGCCCTTAAAAATTATCCTGGAAACAAGCCAGAAGCAGCTATCATTTTTTCCTGTACTACTCGAAGTAGTGTACTAGGCATAGCAGCCGAAGAGGAATATAAAGGGATCTCTAGCTATCTCGATTCAGATTTTCCTAGCATTGGTTTTTATACTTATGGGGAAATAGCCCCTCTGCAAAAAGATGGCGCTATTTGTCTACATAATGAAACAGCGATCGCTTTAATTTTGGGGACAAAGTAAATGGAACCAAACTCTTTAGACTACGAAAAGCAGCTTAAACAATTAAATAAAGAAAATCGTATTCTCACCAAAAAATTACAACGTTCTCAAGAAAGACAGATTCAACTGGAAGAAAATAACCAAAGAAAAGAATCTTTATTTAAAAGAGTAATTCTTGACCTTGAGAAGTCAAGAGATATCTCTGAGCAACAAACCATGGAGCTTTCGGCAGCTCTAGCAAAACTTAAAACCACCCAAGAACAGTTAATTAAATCCGAAAAAATGGCGGCTTTGGGTAATTTGGTAGCAGGAGTTGCCCATGAAATAAATACCCCCGTGGGCAATAGCGTTACCGCAGCTTCTACATTGGCAGAAGAAACTACTTCTTTTGCTAATTCTGTTAGCACAGGAAAGCTAAAGCGTTCTACCTTAAATAACTACCTAGAGCTGGCTACCGAAGCTAGTGAAATTATCTTAAGTAATTTACAACGGGCGGGAGAATTAATTCAAAGTTTTAAACAGGTAGCAGTAGATCGCAGCAGTTTAGAAAGACGGACTTTTCCACTTAAATCTTATCTATCAGAAATTTTAGTCACTTTAGAACCCCAGCTAAAAAAAACGCCCCATCTAATTACTGTCACCGGGGATGACACGATCCAAATCAATAGTTATCCTGGAGCATTTGCCCAAATCGTAACTAATTTAATTACTAATTCCATTACTCATGCTTATCCGACAAATAAACCAGGATACATACGGCTAGAAGTACACCAAAAATCAGAGCAGATTGTAATTCAGTATCAAGATGATGGTTGCGGGATTGAAGAACAACATTTAAATAATATTTTTGAACCTTTTTTTACTACCAATAGGGATCAAGGAGGTAGTGGATTGGGAATGCACATTGTTTACAATTTGGTCACTCAAAAATTAAAAGGAGTAATTAAGGTTACTAGTCAAGTTAATTTGGGAACAATATTTACTGTAACCCTACCTTTATCTGACTCCTAAAAATAAGTCTGTGAAATCTCAAACTTAATTTGCTATGAATAAAAAAAATCTCGATTCTAATTTAAGTATCGACAATGATGAATTAGTCTTTGCTGATGAAGAATTAGTGATTGAAGAAGATTTAGCAGATGAAAAAGAGATTGCGACTGATTTTTGGAAGGTTTTAATTGTTGATGATGATAGTTCTGTTCATCAATCAACCAAACTAGCTTTAAGAAATTTACAGTTTGAGGGAAAAAATTTGTTTTTTCTCTCTGCCTATACAGCCGAAGAAGCAAAAACCATAATTGCGCAAAATCAAGATTTGGCTTTTATCTTATTAGATGTGGTCATGGAAGCCCACAATTCGGGTTTAAAATTAGTCCAACATATCAGAGACGAATTAAACAACAAACTCGTCAGAATTATTCTCAGAACTGGTCAGCCAGGAGAAGCACCAGAAGAATCGGTGATTATCGACTATGACATTAATGACTATAAACTAAAATTAGAGCTAACCCGCAATAAGCTGATGGTAACAGCGATCTCTGCATTGAGGTCATATCGCGATATGTTGGCTCTAGAAAACAGCAGTAAAGAAATGATGGTTCTCTATACTGCCTTAGAAGCCGTCAAAGACAATTTAGAAGATTTAATCGATCTTAGAACCCAAAAGTTAGAGCAAGAGATTAAAGCAAGAAAACAACTTGAAAAAACTTTGCGCTTGACTCAGTTTTCTCTAGATCGCGCCAGAGATGCGATTTACTTTGTTAATGCTGATGCCAATTTTTTCTACGTCAATGAAGCTACCTCTGACGTTTTGGGATATTCCAAAGAAGAATTGCTGAAGATGAAGATTTATGATCTCAATAGTAATATTGACAAATCGAATTGGAATCGACAATGGCAGGAATTGAAAGAAAAAAAATCTTTTACCTATGAGTCGACTCATATTACCAAAGAAGGAGTAGGTATCCCGGTCGAAATTACTCAAAATTATCTTAGTTTTGAACAACAAGAATACAATTGCGCCATTGTTAGGGATATCCGAGATCGGAAAAAAGTAGAAGCAAAACTAAGACAAGCAAATGAACAACTAAAGCATCTCGCTAATGTAGACAAATTGACCCAAATTGCTAATCGCCGCAGCTTTGATCAATATTATCAATCCCAATGGGCGAAAATGATGCAGTCTGGGCAGCTACTAACTTTGATTTTTTGTGATGTAGACTATTTTAAAAAATACAATGATCTTTACGGTCATCAAGCAGGAGATGATTGTTTAAAAACAATAGCGCAAACAATTAATAATTCTCTGCTCAGAACCACCGATTTAGCTGCTCGTTATGGGGGAGAAGAGTTTGCAATTATTTTACCCAATACGAATGTCGATGATGCGATTAGATTTGCCCAAAATCTTCAACAAAATATTCGAGAGCAATTGTTAGTTCACAAAGCTTCAGAAGTTTCCTCCTATATTAGTTTGAGTATCGGAATTAGCAGCATAATTCCGACCCCCAAAATACTTCCTAGTTTTCTCGTCTCTCAAGTGGACAGCGCACTATATCAGGCAAAAAAAGCAGGTCGCGATCGCTATTTTGTTATGGAAAATTAGACTAGCTGAAGCATTTGCACAGAAATCTAAGGTTTTGACTCAGGCAAACCTTGCCAGTAGCAGTTTAAGGATTTCACTAAAAATGATGCCTCATAGATCAAAGTCTAAACTTACTTAACTTGAGGTAGTCTCGAAAAAACAGCTAATTTTCTCCAAATAAACGACCAGCAGAATCAGAATTATGAAATTTCTTAGCCCGACGAGCTAAAGTTTGTTGCCAGTTGGAAGCTAAAAGCGGACATGCTGCTAATTCGGCTGCGCTTTCTTTGTCATTTTGCCCCTGGTGCATAATTTGATTAGCTCGGGCTACTGTCCACTGGGGATAGGGGCGATCGCGCAATATTAACGGCATTCCTGCCTCAATTTCTCCCTCTTTTAAGACCCGAAAATACCAGCCAGTTCGCCCATTTTTTTGCACCTGAAGAGCCAAATCGCGAATCCTCCAACGATGAGACAATTTCCAGCAAGGCTGACGAGGCTGAGATACTTGAAGTTGCGCTTCCCCCAAATCATAAATATCCCCAATACAAACTGAAGCTTCTGTTTGCTCGGCGATCGCTAAGTTTTCTCCAAATGCCCCATATGATAATTCTGGCAATTGCAAACTTTCTCGCCAGATAGGGTAATGTTCTGCTGCATAGGCTAAAACTGCTTTTTCGACTCCACCATGATTTTCTAGATCTGCCTGACCATCCCCAATCAGATTGGTCGAACCAAGCCAAATTTTG